>JBFMGS010000008.1:0-4599 GCA_040752635.1 Bacillota bacterium | reverse complement strand
AAGGTTGGGGCTCTTCAACCACTATGACCTGAGTGTCTGCAAGCTTATCGCCGAGTCTCCTTCCGTTGGCGTCAGCCAGCACCAGAAGGATCTCGATCAAAGCGAGCACCCCGCCGACCACGCCGCCGACCACCCAACCGAGAACCGGCACGATGGCGATTATGGAGCCGATGGCAAGAGTAATGTTACGCTTGACTGAGAGTGTCATGTCAACATCGCCGCCTCCGAGCTTGACCACCTGAAGGCCCATAAGCTTCTTGCCTATGCTCCGATTCTTCCATTGCGCGTCCTTGGTCAGCTCGAAGACAAGGGCGTCTCTTGTCAGCATGTACGCCGCTCCCACTAGCCAGCCAAGAATGGGAATAATGAGACCCGGAACCGAACCGATAAGCCCGTCGATAAACGCGGCAACAAAACGCTTCACGAGATCAGCTCTTGGGTAGTTCAAGATGTCACCCCCTTCCATACCTTAGTATTCAGTATACGCTATCATCCGAGTTTTTCCTCTATTGCGCCTAGATTATATGCGTTGCAGAGCCGCTGGCCTTGTGTCTGCGCTGTGCCTAGGTCGGATATGTGTGAAATCCGTCCAAAATGGACACATTATGGAAGGCCGAAATGCCGTGCTGATAGGAGGAACGCAGCTTGAGGCGGAGAACTAATCCGATAGCGCTCCTTCCTTAGGGGCACCCGTCCGGGGAGGGAGCGCGTTTTCGTGGAGGTGGTCGTAAAGATGTTGTCTTGCAGGATTCCGCAACGGGGGGTACCTTGTCCATCTCTTGTGGTGATTTTCGTGGTCACTCTTGCAGCCCTGGCTGTAACTTCGTTCTCGTCCCACGCGGCGGAGCCGGAGCTCAAGGCCCACTCGGCAGTGCTCGTGAGCGCTGAAACCGGACAGGTCCTGTATGAGAAGAACCCCGATGTGCGGGTCGCGCCTGCGAGCATAACAAAGGTCATGACGATGCTGCTGGCGATGGATGCCGTGGACTCCAACAAGGTGAGCCTCGATGATATGGTCACCACGAGCACCGCTGCGAGCCAAATCGGCGGCTCTCAGATATGGCTCATGGAAGGGGAACAGATGAGCCTGGGCGACATGATGAAGGCGATCGCGATCGTGTCGGCGAACGATGCCGCCTACGCTGTGTCCGAGTTCATTGCCGGGAGCGCGGAAGACTTCGTGCGCCAGATGAATGAAAGGGCCAGGAGCCTTGGCATGAAGGACACTCACTTCGAAAACCCTGACGGCCTCCCGGCCCCAGAGCACTATAGCTCCGCGCGGGACATCGCTATAATGTCCCGAGAGCTTGTCACAAAGCACCCCAAGGTGCTCGAATGGACCCGGACCTGGACCGATCAGCTCCAGAGAAAGGGGCCAAGGGTGAGACAGGAACAGTCTTTTCTTCGAAACACCAATGAGCTCGTAATCCGCTACCCGGGCGCAGACGGCCTCAAAACCGGGATGACTGACGAAGCCGGCTACTGTCTTTCGGCCACTGCGAAACGGGATGATGTCAGGCTTATTTCTGTGGTCATGGGCCTGCCGACGAATGAAGAGCGGCTCGAGGACACCATTAAGCTGCTGAATTACGGCTTCAGAGAGTTCGACCGCGTGGCCGTGGCAAAGAAGGGCGATGTAGTTGGTAAGCTACGCGTCCCGAACGGTCGGCGCGAGATGATCCCCGTCGTTGCGGACGTAGACTTCGTGGCATTTGTTGAGAAGGGGAAGAAGGATCTCGTGAACACCGGGCTTGTGTCGGACGAGCGCCGGGCTCCGATCCGTAAAGGGGAGAAGGTCGGTAGGATAGTGGCGTCCCTGGATGGGCGCGACGTGGCGAGCGTGGATGTCGTCGCGGCCGAGGACGTGCCGAGGGCGAACTTCTTTACCGTGATTATGAGGGCTATCCGGGATTTCTTCAGAGGTCTTTTCGGCCGCGGCAGGTAGGGCGTCTTAGACGTTTTGCAGGAAGTTCTGCGTGAACGCTTCGCGGCGCGATGCAAGTTCCAGAGTTTGCGCGGCATCGGCTTACTGGAGCAGGAATTCCCGAGATCGCACATAATTTACTTAGTACAATGAGTAAGACAAAAAGCAAGCGAATGTTCATCCTCGCGCGGGCTAAACTCAACCTGACCCTCGACATACTTGGACGCCGACCGGATGGATACCATGAACTGGAGTCGGTGGTTCAGTCCATCGATCTGTACGACGGTGTAGCGGTAGGCTCCACGGCGGCGCGCCCGATAATGCATGACGGAGCAGAGATCGGCGTGACGCTAGATTGCGAACACCCTCTCGTCCCTCGCGGCCACGAGAACCTGGTTGTCCGCGCAGCGATAGCCATGGCGCGGTATACACGCGTGGGGGCTTCGGTCTGGATCGACATGAAGAAACAGATTCCCGTGGCTGCAGGCCTCGGCGGCGGGAGCGCCGATGCTGCAGCGGTTCTGCTGGGCCTGAACGAAATGTGGGGACTTGGTTTGAGTGGCGCGGAGCTAGCCAGAATCGGCGAGACCGTCGGGGCTGACGTCCCCTTTTGCATCACCGGCGGCAGCGGTGTGATTCGAGGCAAGGGCGAACGGGTGGAACCTCTTCCAGCTCTCGAGAACGCGTGGTTTGTGGTCGTGGTTCCGCCCTGCACGATAAGCACGGCCGAAGCCTATGCGGCGTTTGATAAGACGGGTAGCACAGGTGCAGGTGCAGCGAAGGGCTATTCGCATGGAGTGGCGCGCGCCACTCCCGCGATGATCGAGGCTGTGGCGGCGGGCGACCTCAAACGCATTGCCGCGGGCCTGGCTAACGACCTCGAGGAGGTCGCGACAAGCATGGTCCCGGCGATAGCTGAGGCCAAGCGCGCCCTTCTTGAGGCAGGTGCGCTGGGAGCAGGGATGTCAGGGAGCGGCCCGGCGGTGTTCGGCGTAGCCGAAAACGAGAAGGCGGCCAGACAGATCCGGCGCGCGCTGCGCGGGAAGTACGATACAACGTTTGTCTGCTGTTCGACTGCAAGGGGCCTCGAGCGCGTGGAGCTCCGGCAGAGGATACGCTACGACTGAGCTGATTACCAGCCAGCCAGCCAGCCAGCCAGCCAGCGGGTGCCCCTCGAGGTTTTCGGCGGATGAAGTCCAGTGGGATTATCGGCGCCGCGTACCGGGGGAGAACCATGCTTGCATACAATGCCTCCTCGTGTAAGGACCGACGGCTCTTGGTCGGGTGGCTCGCAGTTATGTATGGCGGCTCAGAAAGGAGTCGGGACGTGTGGTTGATGCCGTGATCCTGGCAGGGGCTGATAATGACGGGCGGCTTTCGGCTTGCGATAGCGCCCGCTACGAGGCTCTAATCGATATCGCCGGGAAGCCGATGATCTACTATGTGTTGAAGGCCGTGAAGGCTTGCCCCAGCGTCGGGCGGATCGTAATAGTTGGTCCGAGGAACGCCCTGGAGGGCATAATCCCTCCCACGGATGCCATTCTTGTGGAACGGGCCGGATCCATACTGCACAACCTCAAAGCGGGTGTACAGGCGCTGAAGCCCGATGGCAAGGTGCTCATCGTCACCGCTGATGTGCCTCTGTTGACGTCCGATGCCATAGAGGACCTGCTCCGTAAGGCTGACGCTGACCCCGCGGATATCTACTACCCGCTCCTGCGCAAGGAGACCAATGAGGCGAAGTTTCCGGGGATGAAGAGGACCTACATGTCGGTAGCGGAAGGGACATTCACGGGGGGTAACGTCATATTGGTCAGGCCCTCGGCCCTGGATGCATGCGGCCGGCTCCTCGACATGGCCGTGGCTACCCGTAAGAAACCGTGGATGATGGCGGCTGTTCTGGGGCCGCGGCTCACCATCAAGTTCCTGCTCGGGCGCCTGTCCATCCACGACGTGGAACGGCGGCTGAAAGAGGTCGCGGGGGTCCGGGGGCTTGCCGTCATCTCAGACTTCCCCGAGATAGCGGTGGACGTAGACAAGCCGAGCGACCTGGAGCTTGTGCGCAAGCTGGTGGCAAGCACGGCCTGAGCCGTCCGGGACCCGGGAGGATGCTGTAATTTTCATCCTTCCATAAGAAGGAATTCGTGGATGTTCATGGAATATGATCTGCGCAACCCACGCGATTACTTCTTATAGAAGGTGGTGACCGGGAATTGAACATCACTGAAGTGCGGGTCAGGCCGGTAAGGAGCGACGGGAGGACACGGGCTATAGCGTCTGTGACCTTCGACAACGCGTTCGTCGTGAAGGAGCTCAAGGTTGTCGAGGGACCGACAGGGCTGTTCGTGTCGATGCCAAGCCGCAAGGTGGGAACAAATGGCTACAAGGACATCGCCCATCCCATCACCTCGGAGGCTCGGCAGGAGATCCACGCAGCAGTCATGAAGGCATACGAGGAGCAGGCTGGGGACACGGCTATGATGAATTGAGGCCGCCCGGAGCCCAGCAGGCGACGTCGACGCCAGGATCAGGTGCACCCCGCAGCCCGGCGTCCGGCTTGCGCTCTGACGTCCAGCCGGCTTACGGCCCTTCGACCAGGGAACGACGGTATCACACTCGAACGGCGCCAAGCGCGTGCCTCTACGTCACTTTCCACTTCCTGTCAGTCTTGACGC
>JBFMGS010000007.1:54290-55788 GCA_040752635.1 Bacillota bacterium | reverse complement strand
TCCACGAGGACCCTTACGCCGAAACCCTGATCTTCGCTCATGGACACGCCTTCGACAGTCCCATTCTTGACCGAGATGGACTCTTCCTTCCTCAAAACAACCCTGAGGTCGGCGTAGCTTGCCCCTTTCGATACAGCGAGATCGAGGGCGTCCCTGAGCCCTGGCACATCTTTCAACTCTGGACCCTCCCCTGCGGCGCTATCCGTGCCGTGTCTCATACAGGTTGATGTATTCGCCGTGGCGCCTCGTACCCCTGCCTGATGGGGGAAAACGCGTTGGAATCTCGCCCCTATTCTCTGAAGCGGCACAAAGTCAGTGCGCAGAAGGCTCCTCGCTTCCGGATGGGTCGCCGGTGATTGCATGACGGAATACAACACCGGCAACCCAGAGAAGAATTCACATAAAGGGGAAGAGCATAATGGGCCGCTTCACAGCGAAGCAGGAGATCTGTCCGCTGTGCCGAAATACGGTCTGTTCTGTCACAGGTGAGAGCAAAGGAGAGATACCATGCGGGAGCAGATAGTCGAGGCAACAGAGTCAACAGAGTTAAAGTTCCGGCGCGTTCCGATGGCGAGGCCTTATCACAGCCGCGAGATCGAGGAGGCAGTGTTGGCCGTCTTGCGCTCGGGAATGCTCATCCAGGGCCGGGTAGTGGAGGATTTTGAGGCACGGCTTGCGGAGTATATCGGGTGCAAACACGTAATATCAGTCAGCAGCGGTACAGCAGCGCTACACCTCGCGTTTCTCGCCCTTGGGGTTGGGCCCGGAGATGAGGTTATCACCACCCCATTCAGCTTCGCCGCAACGGCCAACGCAATCGTCTTCTGCGGCGCGACTCCCGTCTTTGCAGATATCGACCCCAGGACGTTCAATATCGACCCCTCGTCCATCGAGGAGAGGATAACCCCTCGCACAGTGGGCATTGAGCCTGTACACCTCTACGGACAGCCGGCCGAGATGGATGCGATCCTGGCTTTGGCCCGCAAGCACGGCCTTTTCGTCGTGGAAGACGCCGCGCAGGCAATCGGTGCCGATTACCGGGGCAAGAAGGTCGGGACGATGGGCGACGTAACCTGCTTCAGCACATATTCCACGAAAAACCTCCATACCATGGAAGGCGGATTTCTAGCAACCGGCGACGACGAGCTCGCGACAAGGGTGAGGCGTTTACGCAATATCGGTCAGGAGAGCAAGTATTACCACACGATGGTCGGGTACAATTACCGTATGACTGAAGTCGCCGCAGCAATCGGGCGTGAACAGGTGAGGCTCATAGATGAGTTCTCCCGGGTTCGCCGCAAGAACGCCAAGTTTCTTACTGACAGCATATCACACCTGGGCCTGACGGGCTTCATCCCGCCTTATATCATGCCCCATGCAACTCACGTTTTCCACCAGTATACGGTGCTCGTCGATGAAGAGAAAGCCGGGCGCACTCGCGATGAGATAGCGTCAGCGTTGAGGTCCGCCGGGGTCGAGACCGGGGTGCACTATCCCA
>JBFMGS010000007.1:10994-54190 GCA_040752635.1 Bacillota bacterium | reverse complement strand
AGAAGGGTTCTTCGGCACGCTCGGGTGTGTAAGTGCGGATCTCACGTTCAACGCTAAGGAGGTTTTGGCATGGCACAGGTCAAGTCGGAAGGTGCAAACGGCGGCTTCCTTGAAAGCGTATTCCATCTCAAACAGAACCGCACCAACGTAAGGACCGAGATCATAGCGGGCGTCACAACTTTTATGACGATGGCTTACATAATCATCGTCAACCCTTCCATCCTCGGGAATACGGGGATGGACGTCGGCGCCGTGATGGTTGCGACGATTCTCGGCACTGCCCTGGGCACGCTCATCATGGCGTTTTACGCCAACTACCCGTTTGCCATGGCTCCGGGAATGGGCCTGAACGCGTTCTTCGCGTTCACGGTGGTCCTTGGAATGGGCATTAGCTGGCAGACAGCTCTGGCCGCAGTCTTTGTTGACGGCGTGATTTTCCTGATATTAACCCTCCTGCCGGTTCGAAGAGCGATCATCAACGGCGTGCCGATGACTTTGAAGCTGGCAGTAAGCGTGGGCATCGGACTCTTCATCGCGTTCATCGGGTTCCAGGAAGCGGGGATAATCGTGAAGAACCCTGCCACGCTCGTGGGGCTGGGGAGCATAACTTCCCCCAATGTTCTGCTTTCCCTCTTCGGGCTTGCCGTGATGGGGCTTCTAATCTCGCGGAAGGTGAAGGGGTCGCTATTGCTCGGCATCCTTATCACCACCATCGTCGGGATGATATTCAGGCTTAACCCCGCTCCGGCAGGTCTTGCAGGTATCGTTGGCGCCCCGCCGAGCCTCGCACCGACTTTCCTCAAGATGGACTTCCGGGGCCTGTTGGATGTGGGTCTGATAACCGTGATCTTCACGTTTACATTCGTAGATCTCTTTGACACGGCCGGCACGCTCATAGGTGTGTCCACCAAGGCCGGGTTCCTGAACGAAAAGGGCGAGCTCCCCCGGGCCGACCAGGCGCTCCTTGCCGACGCGGTTGGTACTATCGGCGGGGCAGTCTTCGGGACCAGCACGGTGACGACCTATATAGAGAGCGCATCCGGAGTTGCTGAAGGCGGGCGCACAGGCCTCACCGCTGTAACGGTAGCCGCGCTCTTCTTGCTCTCTCTGTTCTTCGCGCCTCTTGTGAAGCTCATACCGGCGGCCGCCACGGCACCCGCGCTTGTTATCGTGGGTATCTACATGATGGAGCCGGTGGTGAAGATTAACTTCACCGACTTCACCGAGGCTATCCCGGCTTTCCTCGCCATCGTGATGATGCCGTTCGCGTACAGCATCGCCGAGGGCCTCGTGTTCGGCGTCCTCGCTTACGTCATCATCAAGATGCTTGCCGGACGGGCAAAAGAGATCAGCGTTACCATGTGGGTGCTTGCCGTGCTTTTCGTCATCAGGTTCATCCTACCCCTCATAACCTGATGAGAACGGGCTATTGTGTACAGTCGATGAGGCCCTTGCAGCGCCGAAACGCTACAAGGGCCTCACTATACTCTCAGGCTGGTAGGCTGGTGAAAGGATCCGCCGCCTTATGAGGGTTGCCGGTGCCAACTGTGAACTGGTTACTCCCATTCGATGGTAGCAGGCGGCTTCGTGCTCACATCGTAGACCACGCGGTTTACGCCTTTGACCTCGTTTACGATGCGCGCTGATATCTTCTCGAGCACGGGGTACGGCAGCCTGGCCCAGTCGCAGGTCATCCCGTCTTCGCTTGTCACGGCCCGAAGCACGATAGGGCGCTCGTACGTACGCATGTCGCCCATGACCCCGACGCTCCTGATGTCAAGCAACACCGCAAACGCTTGCCAGAGCTTGTCGTAAAGCCCTGCGCTCCTGGTTTCCTCCTCGATGATGGCGTCTGCCTCGCGCAGGATGTCAAGGCCCTCGCAAGCCACTTCGCCCACCACCCTCACTGCAAGGCCCGGGCCGGGGAACGGGTGGCGGTCGAGTATCGCAGCAGGGAGTCCGAGGTCCCTTCCGATTGCCCGTACTTCGTCCTTAAAAAGGTAGCGAAGAGGTTCGATGAGGCGAAGCTGCATGGAGGCGGGCAGGCCGCCCACGTTGTGGTGGGACTTGATCTTCGCCGCAGGGCCCAACCGGGAACCGGCGCTCTCGATGACGTCAGGGTACAGTGTCCCCTGGACGAGGAAATCAACCTTCCCGCACCGCCTGGCTTCCTCCTCAAACACCCGGATGAACTCGGCGCCGATCCTCTTCCGTTTCTCCTCCGGGTCAAGCACTCCCCGCAACGCTGACAGGAACCGGTCCTGCGCCGAAACCACGCGAAGATTCATGTTGAAGTGCTCCCCGAATGTGGCTCTTACCTGCTCAGGCTCGTTCTTACGTAGGAGGCCGGTATCCACAAACACGCAGGTAAGCCGATTGCCTATGGCTCGATGCACCAATACGGCCGCGACAGACGAGTCCACGCCCCCGGAGAGCGCGCACAGCGCCCGCCCGTCTCCTACCTGCGACCGGATACGATCCACGGAATCCTCGATGAACCGCCCGGGGGTCCAGGACCTGTCGCACCCGCACACCTTGAACAGGAAGTTGGCCAGAATCCGCTTCCCTCCCTCGGTATGGGCGACCTCGGGGTGAAACTGGAGCGCGTAGAGCTTCTCTCCCCGGTTGCGCATTGCTGCAACGGGGGTATTGTCAGTGTGGGCAAGCACGTCAAAACCTGCAGGGGGTGCGTTCACGCGGTCCTGGTGGCTCATCCAGCACGTGATCTCCCTATTGACCCCTTCAAACAGGTCAGACGAATCATCCACGATAACCGCAGTCTTGCCGTACTCCCGTAGGTCCGAGGGGCTCACGTCGCCGCCGAGAAGGTAGGCCATGAGTTGCATCCCGTAACAAATGCCCAGCACGGGTACGCCCATGCTGAAGACCTTCTCGTCGCATCTGGGAGCATCTTTTTCGTACACGCTGGACGGGCCGCCTGAAAGGATGATGCCCTCGGGTCTAAGGGTCCCAAGTTCAGCGGCAGGAGTATCGTGAGGGAGGATTTCGCAGTAAACGGATAGCTCCCTTACCTTCCGCGCGATCAGCATGCTGTATTGCGAGCCGAAATCAAGGATTACTATCATTTTCTGTAGACTTCCGCCTTTAGCACCCCAACCTGAGGCAGGTTGCGGTAGTACTCTGCGTAATCCAGGCCGTACCCGACCACAAACCTGTCGGGTATGGAGAACCCGCAGTAATCAGGCATAATGTCAACCTCCCTGCGGCTCGGCTTGTCAAGCAAGGTGCATACTTTCACTGACAGCGGCTTCCTGGCCTTCAAGTTGTTGACCAGGTAGTGCATGGTGAGCCCGGTATCTATGATGTCCTCGACGATGAGCACGTGCTTTCCCTCTATCGGCTGGTCGAGGTCTTTGAGGATCCTCACCACGCCCGAGCTCCTCGTGGCTGCGCCATAGCTTGAGACCACGGCAAAGTCCATGATCACGGGTATCGTAAGATGCCGTATGAGATCCGCCATGAACACCAGCGCGCCCTTGAGTATGCCCACGACGACGAGGTCGCACGCGCGATAGTCCTCGGAAATCTGCGCACCAAGCTCCTTGACCCTTTTCGTAATGGCTTCCTCTGTTATAAGGACCTCTTCAAGATCGTTTACCACTTGTTTCCGCCTCCCACGGTATGCAAGTGCTTGTTGCTCGCCCTTCCTGGCACTGAAAAGAACGTACACATTATACCGCCCTTTGCTGCCAAGAACAAGCATATTAGCTTCTTCCCCCAGGAAGACCGGGGGATTGCCGTGCGCACTCGCTAGCCTCGCCGCGCAGCGTTGCCACTGCGTGAGGGATGGCGGGCAGGAGAACAGCAAGGCACTCCTCGACAGCCTTCGGGCTTCCGGGCAGGTTCACGATGAGCGTTCTGCGGCGGATCCCTGCCGTTCCTCTGCTCAGCATGGCGTGAGGAGTCTTGCTCAGGCTTGCAAGCCTCATGGCCTCGGGGATGCCCGGGACCAGCCTCTCGATGACCGACCTCGTAGCCTCCGGGGTAACGTCACGGGGGCCGAGACCTGTCCCGCCTGTGGTCAAGACGAGATCAACCCGGAGCTTATCCGACATGCGACGCAGTTCCTCGACTATCTCACCGTACTCATCGGGCACGATCCGTCGTTCCACGACTCTGCCGATGCTCGCCACGATCCGCTCGATAATATCGCCGCTCTCATCATATCGCTCGCCTCGCGACCCCTTGTCGCTCACGGTGAGAATAGCAAAGCCGAGCGGCCTCGTCACGCGTATGGCATCCCCGGCTCTGACCTCACCGCCACGGATCACTTGTGCAAACACGCCCTCTCGCGGCATCACGCACTCGCCCACCTGCTGGAAAATGGCACACCCAGTATGGCATTCCTTGCCTATCTGGGTTATTTCCAGCACTACATCAGGGCCTATTCCCAGGCGCGTCCCAACGGGAAGGTGCATGAGGTCGATCCCGCGCGTCGTGATGTTCTCCGCGAACGCGCCGGGCCCGACGTCGAGCCCTTTCGCCCGCATCTTCTCTATGCTTTCCTCGGCCAGCAGGCTCACCTGCCTGTGCCATGGCCCCGCGTGAGCGTCGTGGTCCAGGCCGTGGCCCTCCACGAGCCTGGCTCTGCGGACATCGCGCTTTGCAACGCCCTTCGTTTCGCTCCGGCACACCGCGACAACTACGCCTTCCAAGGTGCTTCCCCCTCCCGTACGAACTCTCCGCTCTTCCCGCCTGACTTGCGTACCAACCTCAGATCGCCTATCACCATGGACCTGTCTTGCGCCTTGCACATATCGTAGATGGTGAGCGCAGCCACACATGCGCCACAAAGCGCTTCCATCTCGGCGCCCGTCTTGCCGAAAGTCTTTACTGTAACCTGAATGTCAACCGTCCCGCCTGCGGCATCGGTCCAGAACGCGACATCCACACCTGTTACAGGAATAGAATGGCACATCGGGATGAGCGAGGACGTGTTTTTGGCGGCCATGACCGCAGCGACCCTGGCTACACCGAAGACCTCGCCTTTGGGTCCCTCGCCCCTTTCGACCAAAGCAAGCGTCTCCGGGCTCATGGTCACCCTGCACCTCGCCTGCGCCTCGCGGGCGGTGTCGGGCTTTCCGGTCACGTCCACCATGCGAGCTTTCCCTGACTCGTCAAGATGCGAAAGCGCTTTCTCCCGCGTCCGGGGTTCCATGTGACACTACCTGCCTTTACTTGGTACAGACTTGATACAGAAGTTCGGCCAGCTTCGCGCCGGCACCTGTCAGCCGCCGATCCTCGAAAGCGGGGGCACCTCCCACGGGCGTCCGGGGCCCACACACCCCTTGCCGCTCTCGGGCTTGAGCACCACGGCCTCTCGGATGAGGGCGGCGACGGCGGCATCGTCAGCCCCGCTCCGAAGGGGCCGCTTCAGGTCCACCGCAAGCCCTGAAAGAAGACACGGCCGCAAGGCACCATCCGCGGTCAGGCGAATCCTATTGCACCCTGTGCAGAACTCGTCCCCCTCCCGCGATATGAAGCCTACACGCCCTGCTGCGCCGGGAAGCCGCATGTAACTCGCAGGGCCAGCGCCGCCCTGACGCTCGCGCGGATACCCGGCTGCATCCATGCGCCCCAAAGGCCGCGCACCCAGCGACCGCACCCGCTCTCTTATCTCATCTACGGGAACGACGTAAGATGGCCCGAACGCGCCCCCGTTCCCCCAGAACGGCATGAACTCGATAAACCTCACATCCCACTCATGCTGCAGCGTCAGCTTCGCGAGATCCTCTATCTCATCGGAATTGACGCCCCGGAGCACGACAACGTTCAGCTTGATCGGTCGAAGTCCGGCCCTTTCGGCTGCCTCGATTCCCGCCAGCACCAACGAGATGCTCCCGCGCCGGGTGATCCGCGCGTATGTGTCGGGCCGGAGGGTGTCGAGGCTGATGTTCACCCGGGAGAGGCCGGATGCGGCGAGGTCCCCCGCGTAACGCTCGAGAAGAGCCGCGTTTGTGGTCATGGAGAGGTCCCGCACGCCGGGGATAGAAGCAAGCATTTTGACGAGATCGACAATTCCCTTTCTCACCAGCGGCTCGCCGCCAGTCAATCTCACCCTTGTGATCCCGAGCTCCGACGCGACCCGCACCACGCGAGCGATCTCCTCGAGTCGCAGTATTTCGTCATGCGCCCTCGGCTCCACGCCTTCCTCGGGCATGCAATACACGCACCTCATGTTGCACTTATCCGTCACGGATACGCGTAAGTATGTGATTTTCCGCCCGAACCCGTCCGTAAGCCCGCTGTCCGTAAGCCCCGTCATCCTTCCCACACGACCTTTCCCGTATCAGAGACGTCGTACCCACCGAGCCCGAGCACTGCCTCTTTGAACTCGTCGGACCTCACCACGCCGAGCAGTCTCTCCATCATCTGGGACTTTAGAAACTCCTTTGTGGTGAGGAGGTCGTACCGTTCCTTTCCGACCGGGACGAAATCAAGGCCGAGGGCGGCCGCTGCGCTCCGGATGCCGAGCCCTGCATCGGCCGCGCCGTTCGCAATAGATGCCGCCACACCCATATGGGTGTACTCCTCGTGATCGTACCCGGTGATCGTACTTGGGTCGATGCCGAGCCTCGCGAGGCTGAGGTCCAGGAGGATCCTGGTTCCGGCGCCTCGCTGCCTGTTCACGAACGTTATCTCGGGTTTCGCAAGGTCGGCAAATCCTTGGATATCTTTTGGGTTTCCCCTTGGCACGATGAACCCCTGCTCCCGGTGGACCAGGTTTATGAGAACGAAATCTTCAGAGCGGAGGAAACGTTTGACGTACGGGACGTTGTACTCCCCCGTCTCCTCGTCCATCAAGTGAACGCCTGCAAGGTGCGCCTCGCCTTTCCGCATGGCTATTATCCCGCCCATGCTGCCCACGTGCGCCGACGAGAGGCTCGTGCCCGGGCAAGCGCGGGCAAGATGGCTTGCGAGGAGATCGAGTGTAAGGTCGTGGCTTCCGATGACCACTATGGTATTGGCTATCTCCTCGGGATCCCTGAGGAGTTCCACCTCTACCGCGCTGGCTTCCTCCACCCCCTGGGCCGAAGGTGGAATTCGGACGATGCCGTCGGCCCTCACGAGCGACATTATGGACCCCGCACCCCGAGGAAGGGGCGTCACCACGCGCTTTTCCCCCACCTCTCCCACCTTGACCCTTACAAACTCCTCCACCCCCGGCGTGGAAACGATGCGCCGCGTAGCTATAGCGGCTAACTTCGGCCGCTCCGGCACGGCGCGCCCAAGCATCTTCGCAACAAGCGGTCTTAGGAAGAGCTCGCACGCCAGCCAGGCAGATACGGGGTACCCGGGAATCCCGAGAAACGGGCGCCCACTCGCAATCCCAAGGATCGTCGGCTTGCCCGGCTTGATGGCAATCCCGTGTACGATGAGCTCACCCAGGGATCGTGCGACCTGGCTTGAGTAATCCTCCGTTCCAGCCGAAGATCCCGCGTTCACGACAACGATGTCGCACATGCCCGAGGCATCCTTCACAGCGCTGGCAATAGCCTCGCAATCGTCCGGGACTATATCGTAGAAGACAGGGTCCCCTCCCCACTCGCAGACGAGCCCGCCGATTACCCTGGAGTTGAACTCCACGATGTCGCCAGGCGCAAGCCTGCTCCCGGGCGGGACGAGCTCATCGCCAGTGGGGATTATGGCGACCCTGGGTTTCTTTCGGACTCTCACCTCCGTCACTCCCGCAGCGAGCATGGCGCCCAGGTCGGCCGGACGGATTTCGTGGTTCTCGGGGATTATCAGCTCAGTTGCAACGATGTCCTCGCCGACCGTGCGCACGTGCTGCCAGGGCTTCGCAGGCGCGATTATGGTAACGGTTGCATCTTTCGTTTCCACGAGATCCTCCACCATGATGACAGCGTCGAACCCCGCCGGCAGCGGATCACCCGTGTCAACATAAACCGCGTCCTCTCTCAGACGAAGGGTGACAGGATTCCGCTCGCTCGCCCCGAAGGTCGTTCTGGAACGCACGGCAACGCCGTCCATGGCGCACGAATGGTAGTGGGGCGACGAAGTCAGCGCAAACACGGGTGAGGCTGTGATTCTGCCCAACGCAGGGATGTCCACCGGGATGACCTGGCCATCCAAAGGGTGCGCGATTCCTCGCTCGCCGAGGATACTCAGAAACTTGCGTCTGGCTTCGTCCAGAGGCGCTTCTTCCAGGTATACGTTACGTTTCGTCGTCTCCACCTCCCAACCCCTCAATGCTACACCCGTGAGGTCCACGTCATCTGTGCACAGAGAGCTCACCACTTTAGTCCTCGAAGCTCATGTTGCCAGAAGGCGACATGGCTCTTGCCTTGGGTCTCCGGTGTCGCGTTCTGAAAGCGGCTCCTTGCGGAAGTCTCGGCGAGATTGTACGGGCACCGGCAGCCTTCAGTCGAAGGCGACATACTGTTGCGCATCGGCTCAAACAATGGTGACGGTCACGCTCTCGCCCTTCTCCACGCCTTCGACCTCTGCAGGAATCCGCGCGACCCCGTCCGAAAGCACCAGCCCCGATATGAGGGCGGACTTGCTGAAGACTGGATCCGCCCATATCGCCCCGTCCCGGAGTGAAAGCCTCACACCGATATAGTCCTCCCTGCCCGCCACCGATGCCACGTTTGCGCCAAGGCGCGCCTCGACCTCTCTCGTCTGGAGCGTGGCGCCCATCCACCTGGCGATGGAGGGCTCCACGAAGAGCCGGAAAATGGTCAGGCATGAGACGGGATGCCCCGGGAGGCCGAAAACCGGCTTACCGTCGGCAACCGCAAGGATGGTGGGCTTTCCGGGTTTCACTGCAACGCCGTGTACCAGGACCCCCGGCTTGCCGAGAGAATCGATGGCATCCCGCACGAAATCCCTGCTCCCAACGGAGCTTCCGCCCGAAACAACGAGCATGTCCGCGCCACGGAGCAGTTCGCTCATGGCCCGGGCAAGCGCATCGCGGTCGTCCTTTACGATGCCACCCATGATCGGCGTCGCACCCGCAGCAAGAGTGGCAGCGTACAGCGAGTACGAGTTCATATCCCGCACCTTCCCCGGCGCGGGCGGATCGGACACGTCTACAAGCTCGTCACCGGTGGAGATTATTGCCACTGCAGGTCGGGCCGCCACCCTGACATCGGATATCCCCACGGCCGCAAGCGCGGCGAGGTCGTGCGGTCGCAGGCGCAACCCCCTTCGCAGTAGGATGTCGCCGCGGGCTACATCCTCTGAGGCGCCGACCACGTTCTCGCCCGGCGCTACAGGCCGCGCCACGACGACGGTCGCTTCGTCCATCTCTTCGGCGGTCTCCACCATGACCACTGCATCCGCACCCTTGGGCAACATGGCGCCCGTCGCGATGCGGGCGCACTGTTGCGGGCGCAGCGCGAAGCCCGGTCGCTCGCCCATGCGCACCTCGCCCGCCAGGACGAGAAGAGCAGGCAGCACCTCGGTAGCGCCGAAGGTGTCGCAAGCCCGAACGGCGTAGCCGTCCACGGTAGATCTGGAGAAGCCGGGCACGTCTACCGGAGACACTACCTCCTCCGCAAGCACCCTCCCAAGAGCCTGAAGGAGCCCAACCGTTTCGACCCTGTGGGGCCCCTCCTTTAAGTACCCTTCAAGCCTCCGCCACGCTTCATCGCGCGGTACGAGCGACAGAAAAAGCGGCAACGCCACCACCATCCCCGGATACAAGCCATTCTGCGGACCCGACAAGCCGGGACAGGGCTTCCCGTAACTCCACGCCGAGCACCTCCCGGCAAGGTCCGTCAGCCACGATCCTTCCCCCGTTCATCATGATAGCCCTTTGGGCCAGGAACGGGATCTCGATTACGTCGTGAGTCACAAACACGGTCGTAACACCCGTCTTGCGAATAATCTCGCCAAGCTCGGCGAGAAGCGCCACCCTGGTGGGCACGTCGAGCGAACTCATAGGCTCGTCCAGGAACAGCACCTCAGGCTCGAGAACGAAAGCCCTGGCAAGGCTCACTCTCTGGCTTTCACCCACTGACAGCATCCGTCCCGGCCTGGCTGCCAAATGTTCAATACCAAAAGTCGCAAGGGCACTCTCCACCCTCCGGCGGATCTCACCCCGGGGCACGCCTCGCATTCTAAGACCCACGGCCACGTTGTCAAACACCGTAGCGTTCAACAAATAGGGACGCTGCAGAACCATGGCCATGCGCCGGCGCACCTTAATAAGGCTGGCGTCGCGTTCCACCACCCGACCTGCGATGATTACCTTCCCCGCATTGGGCCGGGCTAGGCACGCCATCACCTGCAAGAGCGTGCTCTTCCCCGCCCCGTTCGGGCCTACCACCGCCAGAGTCTCGCCCTGCCTTATCCTGAGGTGTGGGATGTCGAGAATCATCCGAGGCCCGCGCCTTACTTTGACGTCATTCAGTTCCACCATCGCACCGCTCAACTAGACGTCCCGTTCCTTCCAGCGCTATAGTCTCTCCTCCAGACGGCAACCGGAGCCTTCGGACGGCGGGAGCTTGCGCCGGCTCGAAAGCCCAGGCCTACCCGGGGTCGTCGGGGTCTAACTGGCCTGGGCCTGCCAGGCCGGTGCTTTCACGCGCCGTCTGAAACGTGCCGCCCCTTATGCTGTAAGTAAGTAAGCCCCGAGGTTACGGCATAAGAGATGCCCAAGAGGATTATGCTGAGCGCTATAGCCATGCCGAAGTTGCCGCGCGACACTTCCAGCGCAGTAGCTGTGGTCAGCACCCGAGTCTGGCCCAAAATGTTTCCGCCTACCATCATGGACGCACCGATCTCCGATATCACGCGGCCGAACCCGGCTATAACGGCCGCGGCAACGGAAAGCCTGGCCTCGCGGAGAAGGATCCAGAGCATCTGCCACCAGGATGCTCCGAGAGCCAGTATCTGGAGGCGTAGACCCGAGTCGAGCTGGCCGATTCCTGCCATGGTGAAGCCTGCCACGATAGGGATAGCGATGATCGTCTGGGCAATCACCATTGCCGCCGGGGTGTACATGAGGTGAAGAAACCCGAGCGGCCCGTACCTCCAAAGGAGGATGCTCACCCAGAGCCCCACCACGACAGGAGGAAGACCCATCCCTGTGTTCACGAGGCTTGCAGCGGCGTGCCGTCCGCGAAACGCCCAAAGCGCGAGCACTGTGCCAAGGGGTACGCCGATCAGTAGACTTATGATAGTGGCGAGCCCTGAGACCCGCAAGGTAAGAACAGCTATCCGTATCATCTCGCGGTCACCCTTGACGAGCAACCAGAACGCTTTGACGATGCCATCGACCACCAGATCCAACTATGCCTCACCGTCCAAGATCCGCTTCGTTCGGTCTGCCTCCATCATTCACGACTCTTGCCTGCGTCGGGGAAAAAGAGTGGCTCCCCGTACTCCTTCATCCCGAACTCGGCTATGACTTGCTGGGTGCTCTCAGCCACCATAAACCTGACGAAAGCAAGGCCTCCACGCCCGTTTACCTTGGGGAACTTCTCCGGGTTGACCTGCATGACGTGGTATATGTTGAGCAGCGCCCCGTCGCCCTCCACGAGAACGTCAAGGGCGAGCCGCTTCTTGAGGGCGAGATAGGTAGCCCGGTCAGTCAGGGTATACCCCTGTTTCTCAGACGCAATGTTCAGGGTCTGGCCCATGCCGGATCCCGACTCCAGGTACCACCGCCCGGCTGGTTTCACCCCCGCGTGCGTCCAGATCTCCTTCTCTTTCTTGTGCGTGCCCGAGTCGTCTCCGCGTGACACGAACACCGCCCCGGCCTGGGCGATCTGCGCAAACGCCGGGCTTGCAGTCTTCATGCCCCTTATCCTCGCCGGGTCGCTTGTCGGGCCAACGATTATGAAGTCGTTGTGCATCACGAGCCGCCGGTTCACCACAGCCCCGCTCTTTACGAGTTCGATTTCGGCGGCCGGTGCGTGACACAACAAGAGATCGGCCTCCCCGCGTGCACCAAGGGCCAGCGCCTGGCCGGTCCCCACTGCTATCGTCCTCACTATGTACCCGGTTTGCTTCTCAAACATGGGGATAAGCACGTCAAGCAGGCCGCTATCCTGGGTGCTGGTAGTGGTGGCGAGAATGACCTCACGAGACGCGCCGGCAGCGCCACTCGTCGGGCTGCCTCCCACGCTCAAGCTGCCTCCCGCGCCAGCCAACGCCATGGCCGCAAGCATCATCGCGAGTCCCATGAGCCCTGAGCCGGGGGCGACCCCCCTCCGGCCACCGCTGCAAGCTCCAGGTCTTGCGCCCCTATGATTATGGGACTGTGAATCAGGGAACAGAAACCCTCGGAGGCGAAGACAGAGTTCTCTGCCGAGACGGATTGAAGGGCGCAGCATACGAGGAAAACCGCGAAGCATTCTCCACTGCATCTCCTTTCCAACCATGGGAGGCATGCCAGTTTCCCGACAAGCCCTCGAGCCGCAAAGACGCGCTTGGCTGCTTCGCGGCTACCGGTCAGGCGCCATCCCGGGCAGGTACAGGCATCCTGACTCGGAGGTGATCACTAGAGGTGTGTTTGTTGGGACAAGGATTAACTTCTATAAGTAGAGCATATATCCTGCTGTTTTTTATCGAAAAACGCTTGGAAACCCTCCTCTCTCTACCTCATCCTCATAGCCCCATCCTCGCCGCGGCCTCACGGTAGTTTGATCTCGAGGTCGGGAGCGGGCTCGAACACCCTGGTGCTCATCACGTATTCGTAGAGACCCGACTCTTGCTCCTGGTAGACGTACATGTCCTCTATCTTGTGGAGCAATGGTTCGCCCCGCGAGGTAACCCAGACTTTGACCTCGTATTTTACCGGCTTCGCCGGAATGGTTCCTTCTTGGAGGCTTCCCTCGAACCTCTCGGACCACTGGGGGATCTCCAGGCTGAGCACGGTGTACCGAATCCCATTGATCTGCTCCTCGCCAACCTTCTTGACGTTCTTTGCATCGCGGAGCCCACCGTCAATTACCCCGTCAACCCCCCTGATGCCGGAAAGCCACTCGAGTTCAGAACGCACTCCATCGTCTTCGATGCCCTTTACGTCGGCTACCCGGAGCCACGTCCCGCCTGCGTCATCCGGCGTTTCCAGGCCGGTAAGCCGGTAGGCTATCGAGGAACCGACGCGGTACGCCTCGAGACCGCTATCTTCAGATGAAGACGAATAGTGGACCCTGTCAGGCGCCTCGAATTCGACAATGCGCGTCCACATCCCCGTACCGAGCGCCCTTGCATCCCGTGCTGAAAGCAGCTTCTTGGAAGACGGAAACGCCGTCTCCTCAACAAACCTTACACGCGTGAGAGCGAAGGTATTATCGATCGCAGCCCGGAAGAGATCGTACGGGTCGCGCGCGTCCTTGCGGGAAACGAGCGCGCAACCGGCGGTCATGGCCGACGACAACACGAGAACGACAGCAAGTCTGCACAGCCTCTTATCCACCGGTCTCGCACCCCCTCCCTTGGGCTCCCTGAGTCAGGCGGGCCACTCGGTTGGGAATATTCGACGTTGGCGCCGGAAATCCTAGCAGCCGGGGTGGATTCTTTGGCGTCTCCCGGTCACGGCAGGCTGCAGCGTGGTCTCGCATCGCGACACCTCTCGATGATATCCATCGGCGGAGTCATCGGAGTAGGGATGTTCCTCGGCAGCGCGGCCACGGTGAAGTTAGCAGGCCCTGCGGTTGTCATCTCTTTCGCGCTCGGCGGCGTCATCATGATGATGGTGATGCTCGCTCTCGCCGAAATGTCCGTCGCTCGGCCCGTGGAAGGCTCGTTCCGCACGTATGCGGCCGAAGCCCTCCATCCATACGCCGGGTACGTAGTTGGGTGGACCTACTGGATCTCCTGGGTGGTCATCATGGCCGCCGAGATCGTGGCGGCTTCTACGTATATGAGACTGTGGGTTTCACCCGAGCTCTCTCTCGCCTTCGGCCTTGTGTTCGCCGTGGGTATGACCCTGGTCAACCTCGCCAGCGTCAGATCGTTCGGCGAGTTTGAGTTCTGGTTTGCAATGATCAAGGTCGCAGCCATAATCGCCTTCATCCTGATAGGCGCAGCCGCCATCCTCGGGATCGGCCCGTTTACGCCCATCGGCCTGACAAACTACGTAGCCCACGGCGGGTTCGCCCCAAAGGGTATCACAGGGGTGCTTCTCGCCATGGTCATGGTGATGGTCGCCTATGGCGGCACCGAGGTAATCGGGGTCGCCGCGGCCGAGACTCTGGACCCGGCAAGGAGCGTGCCCCGCGCTGTGAATGGCGTTGCCGTCAGGACCATTATCCTGTATATCGGGTCCATGATCGTGCTTGTCGGTACCATACCGTGGTTTGCGGTCGGCCTGGGCGCAAGCCCTTTCGTCCGCGTGTACCAGCTCCTCAAGATCCCTGCGGCCGCCGACATCATGAACTTCGTGGTGATCACTGCGGCTCTATCCAGCATGAATTCGGGTCTATACACGAGTTCGCGTATGCTCTATTCCCTGGCAGAGAGCGGCGCCGCGCCCAAGTTCTTCACCAGGCTCGGCAAGAGGTCGCGCGTACCGTACCTTGCGGTGGTCGGCAGCACTTTCTTCCTCTACATCGGCGTGATCCTCTACTACGTCGTCCCGAAGAACGCATTCCTGTACATCACAGGCATCGGCGGCTTCGGGTTTCTCTTCTCCTGGCTCATCATAAGCCTGTCCCAAATATGCATGCGCCGGAGAATCCTCAAGAAGGATCCACCTGCGCTCAAGTTCAAAATGCCGGGGTTCCCTTACACATCGTGGATAACGGTAGCACTCGTTGCCGGGGTCATCATTACCCTGCCGTTCGTCCCCGGCCAACGCATCGGCTTTATTTCGGGGCTTGTGTGGCTTGGCGCGGTGTCCATTTACTGGGTTGTTTCCTGCCAGCGGCGGTTCTCCCCCAGGCTAATCACATCGAAAGGTCTCGCGGGGCTCGAGTTTGCAAGCTTCCTCGGGCCCTCCAAGCCAAATGCCCCGGTTGGAGATCTCGATCGGGATGGACTCGGGCCCGACGGGGGCTGAGGGTAAGTTGTAGTTGTCAGCCACCTCGACGCCTGAGTAGTAGTGCTTGAGGATATCTATGTAACTGTATAAAGGCGTGCCTGAGTCGTTTCGCATGAGCGCCATCCCCTGGGCGCCCCACTGGCTCAACCCCACCCCGTGTCCATAGCCCGCGCCGTCTATGATAACGAGGGTCGCGGGGGATATTTCTTCGGGACCTGCGACCTCCTTGCCTTTCACCAGCAACTCTGCGTCCAGCGTAACCTGGTAGCCTGTGATTTCGCCGCCATTCCTCCTGGCAGCGCACGCCGTTATGCTCGGAAGCGCCGGGGGTTGCGGCAAACTTGACGCAGGCGCCTTGATGCCGGTCTCATCCGTTCCTGCGAGCCTTATCTTGAATCGAGGACTTTTGAGACCGAGCTTCCACCTGATCTGTTCTCTTGTAAGGACCCGGCTATCAGTCGCGGTGCGAAACCGGTAAGCAAGGATCTTCTCGCCTGACTTCATCGCAGGCTCGATCCAGGCAGGGAACACGGCCTGCATCCCAAGCCGGCCGAGGAGGTCTACGCCCCAAAGCGCAAGGGGGTTCTGCCAGAAATAGTGAGGTGAGATCTGATCGAAGTCCTTTGTGCCGGAGAGATAAGGCTCATCACCCCCGCCCGGCCATACTTCTTCATCTCCCTCGGTCATACCGCCGCCGGACGCGAAGTAGTACGCTTTAATGAGGGCTCCCCGGTAGATTAAGACCTCCCCGCGGGTTTCCCGCACAGCCTTGCGGAACGCCTCAACTCTGTGCTCCCCGGCATACCTCTGGTATGACACGGTATCATCGACATCATAGCCACGGTCCAGGCTATCGCCCCTACGGTAAAGAGCATAAGTCCTGGCCGCTACAGCCTGTGCTTTGAGAGCTTCCATCTCCCAACCGGGAAAGACCTCGCCTGCAAGCACGCCTTCAACATAGGTTTCCAGGTCTACGCGGTTTACGGTCACAAGCTCCGCGGAGCTCGTGCTCCACGACTCTTTCTTGGTTACCTCGAGCTCACCGCGATAGCGGCTGCCCCCCAGAGAGAACGCGGTCTCGAGAGGGTTCCCCGGCACGACGCGGACTCCGCACGGAAACGAAACCCTCAGGCCCGATGGACCTTCAAGCACCACCTCTCCCGGCAGGTCGCCCCCCCGCACCTCATAAGGACCACCTCCAGCGGGCAAGTCAACACGCTTTGTGACCACGGTTCTGACCTGCACCGTCGCAGGCATAAGGCCGTAGTCCATTGCCACCCATGCCAGGGCCGACCTTATCTTATACGCAGCGGCCGGGTCGGCCGATTTTCCGACTCGAAGGGCCCAGCCGCGGTCCGTAGGCGCTATGTATGGGGAGTACCGCACCCTGTCCTCATATGAAAGATACTTCTCCAGCGCCCGTTTCATGTCGAGAGCGTCGGAGAGCCGCTCGAACTCGCCCGACTCGACCTGGTACGCGTCCTCCCCAGGGCTGTTCAGAATGGCGCTGAAAGTCTTATCGAGGGTGTTTTCGCGCGCCACCACAACACTTGAAATCGCGTACGCCGCTGCGTCCTGGTGCAACGAGAACCTCACCGGGGACCGGACCGACAGCTTCACTCTCATGACAATGCGCGGTTCCCCCGCCGACACGGAGTCCGCTGTAAGCACAGCACCAAGAAGGAGCGCAGCCGTAACCACAAGAACAACTCTGCGTATCGGAACACCAGCTTTGCGCATCGGCTTCAGGCACCCTGCTGCTGATACTTGCGTAGTATATGGCCGCCCTGAAGCACCGGCACCACCTCAACCCTGTCTACTTGGGCGGAAACCGGGATGTCCGCATCAAACCCGATCTGCGCCAGGTATCGTCCGTGTTCCGACGAAGACAACGCCACCCGGACGTCTGAACGGAAACCCTCATACAATCGACGCACGGCGAGGCATCCATCAGACTGCGTCACATCTTCCATAGATGCGATCCGCTCCGCCATCATCCCGGCGCACACAGCGTCCTCCAAAGCAAACCTTCTTGCCTCGCCAGCGCAAACGATCAAGATGTCCTTCCCGAGCGACGTCGCCCGCTCGCACACTGCGGAGAGATTCCAAAGCGATCCGACTATAACGTTGTCCGCCGCTCTTACGGCCCTTATGGCGCCGGTGCCGTTGCTCGTCGTGATTATTATCTTCTTGCCCCTAACCCGCTCCTCGGTGTATTCCATCGGAGAGTTGCCCAGGTCAAAACCGTCGATCTTCTCCCCCTTCCGCTCGCCGCAAAGAAGATAGTCGCCCCTCGCGTAGGCCTTTGAGATCTCCACGGCTTCCTCCACGGAAGTAGTGGGAATGACCTCGTCGCAGCCGTTGGCAATAGCACATGTGATAGTCGTGCCAGCCCTCAAAACATCTATAACGATTGCCGTCATCCCGTCAAGGCTTCTCGCCTCGACCTCCTGTGGCACCAGCGCCACGTCAACGCGCCTCATCTACGTAACCCCCTCTTCAACTCTCCCGCGGCTTACTCGCCAAAGCCCGCCCATATACTCTTGATAAGTTCACCGATGGCCTTCCCGTCAGGAATCCAGTAGAGCCGGGAAAACTGCCCGGGAAGCGTCTCCGATACAAGTCTCCCTCTCGTTCTGATGAGGAACCACCCGATGGAAGCCATGTCACGCTGGGACATGTCCGTCTTCACATACTCCTTCAGAAGTCCGACGATTTCAGGCAAATTGTGCAGGTTGTCAAGCCTGATAGCCTGTTGCGCAAGCCCCTTCAGCAGAATCTGCTGGCGCCTGACCCGGCTGATATCGCCGAGGGCATCGGCCCGATATCTCACATACCCGAGGGCCTTCGTGCCGTCCAAAACCTGCTTACCCTTCTGTATGTCAACCTTGAAGTGACCTGCCCTGTCCTCGTATTGCATATCTTTGTCCACGTCGATCTCCACGCCTCCGATAGCATCGATGATCCGCACGAAGGCCTGGAAATCCACTTCTGCGTAGCGGTCTATAGGAACGCTCAGGAGATCCTGAACGGTCATTCGCGTCAGGTCCTGCCCTCCGTACGTGTGTGAGGCGTTTATCTTGTTTATCCCGTGCCCGGGAATTCTGGCCCTCGTATCTCTAGGAATCGAGATCAAATAGGTCGTGTTCGACCTGGGGTTGAACGAAGCAAGCATGATAACGTCGGCGCGCGCCGGGCCTTCCATCGGCTCGCCATCGTAATCGTAAGTCCTGTCGATCCCGAGAATCAACACGTTTATCGGCCTATCGTACACGGCGAAGGTTGCCTCGGGCGAAAGCCACGACGACACCGATACATACAGAGTTATGATAAGCGCAGCCAGGCATATGACTGCCAGGAAAACTACGCGCCAGAAAGTAAAGTAGCGTGGCTTCTCCGCAGGCTCAAACGGGCTCGGCCCGATGGGCCCGCCACACTCCGGCCCGATCCCGCCGTCCTCTAATGGCGCCATGTCTCGCTCTCCTCTCCCACCTTGATCTAACGAGGCTGCACGGCGTTTATTTCACACCGCTGTCATATTCTCCACAGGTGCTGCATATACATGTTTGGTGGGCCCATCCTCCTTTGCCAATAGTTACCTCTTATCCACACTGTCCACAGTGTTATCCACAATACCGGGCTACTTTGGCTTGTTTTTCGGCTGACCGGAAGGTGCCCGGCTAAGTGGGAATCCAGAAATATCCGCCGTTCCAGGTTGCCGGCGATTGCATGACGGGGCGCTTCCAATTTGGCCATCTACCTGAGGGCCGAATCACACCGATCACTCAGTGGTCTAGATCCAGGTCGGGCATGGCCGACAGGTCCAGTGAGCTCTTCTCCCCTCTCGCCAAACGGAAGTACCCGGCGCAGGCCACCATCGCTGCGTTGTCGGTGCACAGAACGGGCGACGGGTACGAAAGGATGATCCCGTCCTGGGCCGCTCGCCTTGCAAGCTCCTCCCTGAGCCTGGAATTGGCCGCGACCCCGCCCGCGAGAGCCACGGTGTGGACCTGTTTATCCTTCGCCGCCTTTATCGTTTTCGCAGCAAGAACGTCCACTACAGCTTCCTGAAAGCTTGCAGCCACGTCCGCGACGCTCAAGGCCCGGCTGCCATCTTTCGCCTTCCTCACGTAGTTTACAACTGCGGTCTTGAGGCCGCTGAAGCTGAAGTCATACGAGCCGTCCTCGAGGAACGCGCGGGGAAAACGTACCGCTTCGGGGTCACCGCTTCTTGCAGCCTCGTCTACGGCAGGGCCGCCGGGGTAGCCAAGCCCGAGTACTCTTGCAACCTTATCGAACGCTTCGCCCGCGGCATCGTCCCTTGTCCGACCCATAACCTCATAACACCCGTGAGCCGGCAGGTACACAAGGTCCGTGTGGCCGCCGGAGACGACCAGGCACACGAATGGAGGTGTAAGATCGCTGTGCTCGATGAAATTCGCGTATATATGCGCCTCGATGTGGTTGATGCCGATGAACGGCACCTTGCGGGCCGCCGCAATGGCCTTGGCTGCCGACAACCCCACAAGGATGGCGCCCACCAGGCCGGGACCGTACGTCGCCGCCACAGACGTAATGCGGGCAAGCCCTATTCCGGCATCTCGCAACGCGCGGTCGATGGCGGGGATAATGGCCTCCACGTGGCGCCGTGAAGCTACCTCGGGAACTACGCCACCGAACTGCCTGTGGAGGCACACCTGTGATGAGATCACATTGGATCTCACCCTCATCTCGCGAGCGTCGGGCGACCCATCCCCCTCCAGCACCGCGGCTGACGTCTCGTCACAACTGGTCTCGATTCCGAGCACACAAACTCTATCGGTCATAGCCTCGGGCGCGGCGATCCCTTGCCGGCTCCTCGTTCTTCCACATTATCACAGCATCCTCGCCGTTATCGTGGTAGTACCCAGGCCTTATGCCAACGCTCACAAATCCCAGCTTCTCGTAAAGCTTCTGTGCCACCAGGTTGGACACTCTCACTTCGAGGGTAATCCTCTTCGCGCCCCGCGACTTTGCGTACGATATGATCGCCCGCATGAGCTTCTCCCCTATCCCGCGGCGTCGAAAGTCAGGGTGAACCGCTAGGTTTGTGACATGGCCTTCATCCAGGATGATCCATATCCCGACATACCCTGCCACCCGGCCGTTCTCACGAGCCACGAGGTAGCATGCTCTCCTGTTCTCATAGATCTCAGAGAGGAAGGCGTTCCGTGACCAGGGGGTAGGGAACGAGGCTTGCTCGATCTCCATCACGCTGTCGAGATCGCTCTGTCGCATCAGGCTGATCTCCAGATCCACCTCACGCAGGCCTCCCATCGGGCGCAAGCTGGTCTTTCGCCATCTCAGCGCTGGACCTCCCGAGATAGAACGGGACCAGGCCCTCCGCACTCATGGCCCCGCCGCAAGATATCGCCCGCATTCCCATAGCGGCAACCACAGACGGCCTCGGCCCGATACACCACGGGGGACCTATGGCGGCCTTCGTGCCCATCTCCGCCCTTATGACTTGCCTGTGCGCCCTCGCGCCATCCCCAACAAAGAGGATTCCCCTGTTATCCTCGTGCGACAAGCCCCCGGCGTCACCGGGACCAAGACCGCGAAGAACTTCATATATCCCTTTTGCCTCATAGCTCGACAGCCTTTCCGGGTACGGCCCGCTGACACGATAGATGGCGGTGTACACCAGGTCTCGTCTCGCACAGATCAGCGGACAGACCAGCATCTCGGAGAACGCCATGTTCGCCGCTATAGCGTCCAGGGTAATGACGGGGCCGATCGGTAGGTCAAGCGCATAGCCTAGAGCCTTTGCCATCGTGACTCCGATCCTCACTCCGGTGAACGACCCGGGGCCTATCGCGACCGCAATGCCATCAAGCCTGGAGATGTCCCAGCCTGCGTCTGCGAGGAGTTTCTCGCACACGCACATCAGGCTTTCCGAATTGGCCCTCGATACGACCGCGCTGTGCTCGGCGACCACTTCATCGTCAGTTACAAGTGCCACTCCGCCCGTAAAACTGGACGTGTCGATCCCCAGGACACGCAAGCGCCTTCAACTCCTCAACGACGCGCTCAAACCTCGCCCCGTGCGGAACGAACAGGACCTCCCTTACGCTGTCATCTATGCTGTCACCCGGGTTCTCTTCGCCGCCGGAGCCCGAGCTTACGCCCGGCCTCCTTATCTCCACGTCCAGCCTCTCCTCGGGTAGCAGCCCGGGGATCTTGTCCGCCCACTCGACCGCTGCGACACCCTTCCCGTAAAGGTACTCCTCGAGACCGATTACGTCCTCCTCCGATAAAGCCTCAAGCCTGTACACATCTATGTGATACATGGGGACTTTCCCGGGGTGTTCGTGGATGATGGTGAACGTTGGACTGGTGACCCGCCCGCGAGTATCCAAGCCTAAAGCCATGCCTTGCACGAATACGGTCTTACCGGCGCCGAGGTCGCCCATGAGCCCGACGACGTCGCCAGGCCCGAGAAGTCTTCCCAGCCGCTCCCCCAGCCTTCTTGTGTCATCGGCGCTCGTAGCCCGACAGGTCAACACGAACCTAATCCCTGCCCCGAGGAGAAATTCAAAGAGATTATACCATAGAATGAAAGAAAGGATCCTACATGCAGTGGCGCCGGAGGACCCTGCCGGGCGTAAGGCCTGTGTGCTCGCCGTGTTCTATGACCGGCTGACCGGCCACCAGCACCCACTCTATCCCGACCGGGTAACGGTGCGGGTCGGCGTAGGTCGCGGTCTCGCTTACCCGGTCCGGGTCCAGGATAACGAGATCAGCCGCCATTCCCGGGCGAACCACGCCTCGATCAAGCAGCCCCATCCGCTGCGCGGGAAGGGACGTCATTTTCCGAACGGCCTCTTCGAGGCTGAGCACCCGGCGCTCACGCACGTACCTCCCTAGCACCCGCGGGAACGTGCCGTAGCTTCTCGGGTGCGGCTTGCCTCTGCCAAGCCGCCCGTAGGGCGCGCGCACCGACGCATCGCTTCCGATTGAGCTCAAGGGCGATGTGAGCACAAACTCCACATCTTCCTCGCACATGCCGAACCTCACTGTCTGGACAGATGCGGCCTCGTCTACGATAAGGTCCAGCGCAGCGGTAAACGGATCCGTTCCCATCATCCCGGCGACTTCCACCAGGTTCTTGCCTTCGAACCGCCTGTTGTGCTCCTTCGTGACCGATGAGATCACCGTCTTGTCCCAACCCCGCTTTCTGCCTTCTTCCTCCTCCACAACCGGCCGGATCCGCCGCCGCACATCGTCGTCCTTGAGCCTCTCAATAGCTTTATCTACCCCGCCATCGAATATCCATTGCGGCAGTATGACGCTGAGGCCGGTGGACGAAGCAGTGTACGGATACACATCGCATGCCACGTCCACGCCGCGCGCCCGCGCCCTCCACATGAGCTCCAGGGTTAGCCGCACCTTGCCCCAGTTATCTACGCCGCCGGACTTGTGGTGAGATATCTGGACGGGCACCCCTGCGCTCTCACCGATAGCGATGGCTTCCTCAACCGCCTCGACCACCCTGTCCTCCTCGTGGCGAATGTGGCTTGCGTAGACCCCGCCGGCCTCCCCCGCAACCCGCGCGAGCTCCACTATCTCACGGGTATCTGCATAGCAGGACGGAGGGTATATAAGCCCCGTGGAAAGGCCGATCGCGCCGTCGTCCATGGCCCGCGCGACCATGGCTTTCATATGCTCCATCTCTTCCGGCGACGGCGCGCGCTCCTCGCACCCCATGGCGGCCCGCCTCACCGTGCCGTGCCCAACGAGGGCCGCGATATTCACTGCAGTGGTGGACTCTTCAACACATCGCAAGTACTCGCCGAAGGATGTCCACCGAGCCTCTATCCCGACGTCTGCGAGATCGCGTTCCACCTCGGCGCGGGCCTGGCCTTCGAGGGGAGCAAGGGAATAGCCGCAGTTGCCCACCACTTCGGTGGTGACCCCCTGCCGGATCTTGCTCTCAGCCCAGGGGTTTGCAAGGATCGTGTCATCAGAGTGAGAATGTATGTCGATAAACCCTGGCGCCAGGACACAACCATCCGCGTCTATAACCCGCACCCCGCTTGCTAAAAGCTTCCTCCCGACGCGGCCGATCCTGTCGCCCAGGACCTCCACATCCCCGTAGAACCACGGCGCCCCGGTGCCATCCACGACCTTCGCGCCCCGAATCACAAGTCTCCGCATTTATCAGGTCCCCCTTTGGAGCAGCTCCAGGACAACATCAACCATCAGGGCAACCCCGTTCGCCATCGCGTCTTCATCGAAATCAAACCTCGGGTGGTGCGCCGGGTATTTCGCGCCCTTTGAAGGATTGCCCGCGCCCAGCATGAACATGGCCCCGGGCACTTCCTGGAGAAAGTAAGCGAAATCCTCGCCGCCCATGGACGGCTCGATCTCCTCAATGACGTGCCTTTTTCCGAGTAGCCTTTTCGCGCTTTCCGCGATTACGGACGCGACAGTCTCATCGTTGATGAGCGCCGGGTAGCCCGGCGTGCGAGTAAACTCGTAAGTACCGCCGGCGCTCTGGGTGACGCCAGCGAGGGTTCTATCAATAATCCCCGGGACAGTCTTACGCAGGGCAGGGTTCAGAGTGCGAAGAGTTCCGCTCATCCTGACTTCATCTGCGATGACGTTATGCCGGTATCCCCCGGAAATCGTCCCAATGGTAAGCACCATGGGGTCAACCGGGTTCACCTGCCGGCTCGCTATGGTCTGAAGAGCCATGATAGCCTGGGCAGCTACGACGATGGCATCCACGGACCTGTGAGGCGCTGCGCCGTGACCCCCTTCACCCCGTATCGTTATATCGATGCCATCCACGGCAGCCATCACAGGCCCGCTTCGGACTGCGACAACGCCGGTCGGAAGGTCGGGCCAGATGTGTGTCGAAACGACAGCGCTCACATCGGGGTCGGACAGCACGCCTCCCTTTATCATCGGCTCCGCTCCGCCGGGCCCTTCTTCCGCAGGCTGGAATATCAGCTTGACGCTGCCTGAAAACTCGCCCGAGAGCGCCTTCAGGATCTTCGCCACGCCGAGAAGCATCGCCACGTGGCCATCGTGCCCGCAAGCGTGCATGACCCCGGGCACGCGCGACCTGTATTCAACGTCCTTCCGGTCCTCGATGGGAAGGGCGTCCATGTCGGCGCGAACCGCGATGCACGGCCCGGGCCGGGCGCCTGAAATCACGCCTACTACCCCGGTCCCCGCTATCCCATCGCGGACGCTCGCTCCAAGAGCACGTAGGCGTGACGCAACGATCCCGGCGGTACGCTGCTCCTTGCCGCCGAGCTCGGGATTTGCGTGCAGGTCGCGGCGCAACGCTACCATGTCGGCGAGGACGTCTCGAGCCGTAGTAAGGAGCATCCGCTTCCTCGAGCCGGTTTTGGCATCTGTCATAACAGGGGTAACCTCCGCGTGCCACGAGTTGGCTGCCTGTTGTTCACCTTCATCGCCCGCACCCCCCGTCGGAGCCCTCGAACCCAAAGCACTCCGCTGTGCCCACTTCGATCACAGGCACCACCTGGATCGGCTTTACGCCGGACCGCCAGGAAGTCAGTTTCTCCGGGTCTCCAGGCCAAAATAAAACGCGGCCCGTGTTGTCCGCAACCACCACATCAGCCCTATGGACGTTTTCGACAACGGGCCCGCGCGTCAATTTGACCGCTGGCTCTGACATGCGGACCACCTTCTCGTTTGGTTTCCACTAGCGCCTTGCGATCGCCTCCGCGACAAACGTTGCGAATATCTCTAGCATTGCCGGGTATACGTCCGTCATGCTCTCCGGGTGCCATTGAACCCCCACGACGAAAAGATCGTGCGTGGACTCTATTCCCTCGATAACGCCGTCTGTTGCGCGGGCGGAGACTATGAACCCCGGAGCAAGATCCCGCACGGCCTGGTGGTGGAAGGAGTTCACCAGCACCTCTCCCGCACCCACCATCCCTGCAAGCTTCGAATGGCGCTCCACCGTTACCCGATGGCTCGCGTGGTGCCGCGGTGCGTCCTGTCTATGCTTGATGGCCCCGCTCATCTGTGAAGGAATGTCCTGGAAGAGAGTGCCGCCCGCGGCGACGTTGAGGACCTGTATGCCTCTGCAAATGGCGAGCAGCGGCGTACCCACCTGGAGCGCCGCTCGTACCAGCGCAAGCTCAAAATCATCTCTCTCGGGATCGATGCTCCCGAGCCTCGGGTGCGGGTCCTCGCCGAAATGTCTCGGGTCGATATCAACCCCGCCAGACAAAAGTATGCCGTCGAGAGTGTTCGCGAGGTTACTTGCAGCCTGAGCGTCCGACGGCGGAAGAATCACAGGATCGCCTCCGGCCGCGCCGACCGCATGAACGTAGTCGTAAGACAGTATATGTCGCCTTGATCCATTGCTCTCTGTGGAGCAGGTGATACCGATCAGCGGGCGCAAATCTTCTCCTCCCAGAACTCCCGGTCCCCCGAGGCAAGCTTGTCATTTGGGACCGGACCCTCGCATTCCGCCGGGCCTCTTACGGACCCGTGCGCCCCGGCTGGCTGAGCTCCCCAAGGTCCAAGGCACATCTCGTTATATTCGCGCAAGGCGTCGGAAATCCTTCGACCTGCAGTGGCCGACCGGCCTATTCTGGGCGGCTTTGGTAGAGCGAGACCATTCCACCTTGAGGACCTATCAGCCCTATCCAGGGTTCATAGGTCTATGAGTCCTAAGCTGATTTCCAGGGCCTTGTCCACTCGCACCATCGTAGCGGGATCGAGATGGCACACCTTCTCGATGAGCCTGCGCCGATCTATTGTGCGCACCTGCTCGAGCAGGACGACGGAATCTACCTGCAACTTGCTTTTGCTCGTCGGAAGCTCGACATGGGTGGGCAGTCTGGCCTTGTCTATGCGGGACGTGATGGCCGCCACGATCGTCGTGGGGCTGAAGCGGTTTCCGATATCGTTCTGGATAACGAGCACCGGCCTGGTGCCGCCTTGTTCCGAGCCGATGACCGGGTTGAGGTCTGCGTAAAAGATATCGCCGCGCCTAAGCTCCTTGGGTTCCATTGCTCGTCGCAAGGACCTCCTCGTATAGGGCAAGTGCCTCGTTCTCCGCGGCGACGGCCTCGCCGGCAATCTCCAGGTTGATCCTGGCCATCTTACGGTAGCCCTCCTTCAGCCTCTCGCGGAGTTCCAGCCGGCGCTTTTCCTCAATGTAGCGCCTCATGGCCTCCCTGATGAACTCGCTCCGGTTGCGCTTCTCTTGCCTTGCGATCCCGTCTACCTCCTGCAAGAGGCTGTCCGGCAAGGTGATCATGATCCTCTTGACCTGGGCCACCGTTACCCCTCCGCTTGCTCAAGCGCTACAGTATATACTACGGTCTACACCGGGATTATATACACTGGCGGGAAGCACTGTCAACGCCGGAGACTAACAATCTCATGTTGCGTGGGCTCGCACCGGCTTCTGTATGTACATGGCCTCGTCAGCGTTCCTGAACAGCTCTGCCATGCTCGTGGCCATGCTCTCCCTGGTCGCAGTCCCGATGGAGAGGCCCGTGCGCAGGTAGCTGTCGGCTTCGACCCGCCGGCGGATCCGCTCGCAGATCCTCCGAGCTGCTTCGGCTTCCGTGTTGGGAAGGATTACTGCAAACTCGTCGCCGCCTATCCTGGCCACAACGTCAGAGGCACGCACGGTGCCCTTGATTATGGCGGCAGCGTGCACGAGCGCCTCGTCGCCCGCTGCGTGGCCATGGGCATCGTTAACCTTTTTCAGGAGGTCGACGTCGCAGACTATCATCGAGACCGGAAGATAGTGCTGGCTGTCCATTCTCTCCATTTCCTGCTCAAAGTACGCTCTGTTGTGTACCCCGGTCAGGGAGTCGTGCAAGCTCAGATATTTGAGCTTTTCTTCCTCGCGTTTGCGGTCAGTGATATCCCAAAAGACTCCGACAACGCCCTTGACAGTCCCATCCGACGCGGTGAAAGGAGTTGCCGAGACCAAAAGCTCGATCGTTGACCCGTCCTTCCTGAACATCTTCGTCTCGTACCTGTCTGAACGCCCCTCTTTACGCTGTTTCGTCTTCTCTTTGTACACTTCGAACTCCTCTGGAGTGGTCAGTTCCGACAGGTTCTTTCCGTTCAGCTCTCCTGGGGCGTACCCCAGCATCTGAGCGCAGGCGTCATTGGCGAACACTATGTTCTCGTCGAGGTCTGCCACGATCACCCCTTCTTGCATCAGGTTCACCAGCACGTCATACGACTGAGGGCCCAGCCTGGCAGCCTTTTCGTGTTCGCGAGAATTCTGCACGAAGCTCCCGAGCACGATGGCGAAAACAGCAAGCACCAGAGCGTCCCAAATCGGGCTACCCGAGAGCTTCCCGTACTGCAACATGGCGTACGAATTGACTCCAAGGGTTATGATAGCGGCAAAGACCAGCCCACCCCTTAAGCCATCGTATACACAACCTACCAGGACTGAGAGCCCGCCCAGCAGCATGGCGACCCGATATGGCGTAAGACAGGCGACGAGCACGAAGACGGCCAGAACAAACCCCGCTACTTTGTAGTCTCGAAGCAGGCTTTCTGCTTGACGCCACATGCTCCGGGAGAAAACGGAACATCCTGGCCGCAGCCGGGAGTTTAGGGGAGTGCTCACCGTACCTCACCCCCACGCGAGTGGGGATAGCTTCCTGTCTCTCGTAGTCGTAGGCCAGTTGAATCGGGCACTGGGGCCTCCCCAGGGACGTATGATGTGTTTGAAGCAATCCTCTTGAAAGCCCAGCCGTCCACCGTCCGGCTCACCACCATCCGCGTCGGGGTAATAGCGCCCGGGGGTCAACCCGGGGGTACGACCAGCGGCTCACCCCATGCGCGCGGGGACAACTGTGAGTTCTGCTACGCTCGCCATGGTGGGCGCAGTCTGCCTCTATACGTGCGGCGACAACTCGATGTATAGCGGCGACTCGGCCCGAGGGGTTTCCCCGCCAGGTCAGACCGGTTGACCCGCACAGTTGCAAGCATGACGAGGCTGCATGTTGCAATGCCCGCGCCCGCCCATCCGAAACGCCATCCCCGGCTCTGTGCATAGTTCCGTTGCCGGTTTCTTAGCTATATGATACCACGAATATGAATATCTGTGTAGGGCTGGATCGCAAGCTTTGGAAGTAGCGGGGGTACTGGAATTCCCTCCAGCACCTTGAGCGGAGGCATGGCATGCCGCGCAGTCGCCTTCTGGCGCCATGCCTCGACATCAGGTCTGTTACATTAGTGCGGCAGTCCCTTTCTGCATAGAGGGAGACCCTGATGTGACTGGCTCATGCTAGCCAAGCGAGGGGGAGTCTATGTCATGGTGTTGCGACCGGGGGCCACCAGTGCTGGTCGCGTAGCAATAGACGCAGCCGTGCCTGCACGTCCCGTAGACTCCAATGTCTTTGCTTTGTACACAGCCGCACGCGGCACGTTGAGAGAGATCCTTTCTACCCGTAACCCTGATTCCAAAGACCCCCGCAATATACTCATCATCAATGCACTTTCCGGGTTTTATTCCAAACTCGATCAGGCTATACTCCGCCGCGCAACTCACGATCTCCATGCCGGAATCCCCGGCGACCCGTGCCATGGTTGCAAGCAAGCGGGCGGTTTCGGGGTCATGAGGCCCGAACGGCCTGACGTATATGCCGTGTTTAGATAGGCGGGCAAGCCGCACCGTAGGGCCTCTGTAGTAATGCACGGGGCTCACAACGACGCGCTTGGTCTTACCCTTGAGGGCCCCCGCAATCTCACCGAACTGTCGTACGTGGTACTCCAGGCCAGTCACGTTACTTAAGACGATGGGGTCGTACCGCCAAATCATCCTGTCGGGAGACACCGTCTCTGAAAGCCGCCCGAAGGTATCGAGCACTTCTCCAAGCGGCGGCACGTTGGGTTCCATGAACCTGGGATAGCCGTTCACCGTGAATTGGAAATAGTACCTCAGGCCTCTACGGTCGAGTTCGCCCAAATGTTGTATCAGCGGCTCCGGATCCTTGCTCCAGAACACGATGACGTCAACGTCCTCAGGCCTTAAAGATACTCTTATGACCTGATTCGGATTGAAGGGGTTGGGAAACGTGCAGAACCCCGCCCGGACGCGGTTCATGAACCATTCCGAGTAGAACTTCGGTATGTCAGTCCTACGGCTTGCGCTGATGATCATCCCGGTCACCCTGTTCGCTTTTCATCGAATGCGCGCGAAGAATGCGCGCGAAGCTCTCAACAAGATCCTTGCGATGGCCGGTTTACCTGACGAGGTGCTTGAGAACGAAAGAAGCAAACAACGGGCCAGGGATATCCTGGCAGGACTCAAATGAGGAACAGTGAGCGAGGCTCCCAGCCGCTCGCACGTCATCCGCGCCGAAACTAGCAGAAGTCGAACAAAAGCTCAATAGGCATTCATCCGCTACCACAAAAGCAAGTGTTTACGCCCGTGGTGTAACTCCCGGGGGCCGCGTAAAACAGGAACCCGTACCGTGCAGCCTTCAACTGGGTTTCCTCAGCGTCCTCCCACGCCGAGGACCCGGTAGACATCAAGCCGTTCGCCTGCGCCAGAAGCAAGACGCGAGCTCCGGTCTTCCGCGATACCCTCTCGAGTTCGCCGAGTTTGCTCAGCGACCAGGGATCTTCAGGCCATTTCAGGGGGAAGTTCTCCCAGCAAAGTCCGTCCAGGTACGGGACAGTAAGCCTGTATAGGAAATCAAGACCCCAGTTTTGGATGAGGAGCGCATTCGGAAAGTGCTCGCGGATCCTTCTGACGAGGAGGGCAGAAGCAGGTATCAACTGGGCTGCCAGGGATTTGGGAAGGTCAGGATCCTCGACATCGCCAATGGTGTCCAGGAATATGCCGTCGCACCCTTTGCCGAGTATCTGCCGCTCCGCCCTTTGTAGCACCACCTGGACCCAGTGTTCCGACCGCGGATCCATTACCCAGTTAGAAGACCTGGGATTCCTCTTCCTCTCGCCCCCGAACATAAGATAGTCCGTGGGCTGAATCTGGCGGAGGCCGACGAGGCCATCGACTTCGAGAACGCTAAGGTAACCGCATACCAGTGCGCCGCTCGCACGGAGCCCCTGGATGTCCGCTTCGAAGCAGGCGTCAGGTTCCAGGATCACCAGGTCAAACCCGGCCAAAGCCTCGAGGCTCTCGGAGCCGTAGTACAGGGCGAAATTCCTGGCAGCGGCCATTCTTTCACGTAAGGAATTTGCGCTGTTCCTCAGCATATGAACTCCGCTCGAGGGCAGCCAGTGCTGGCATGAGGGGATCTCTGAAACTCGCCCGCAAGGACGCCTTCCCAGAAACACAACACTGGCAACCCGTCACAAGGTAGGGCGTGCTTCCGCACACTCACCGATGGTACAAACCTATTCCTGTGTCCTGCCTCCGGCAATCACCCGAAGTTGAGGCTTTCGTTGTCTGAAGCGATACTCGGTGTATACGAGACACGTCTCGCATTCATCACCATGCATGCTGCACTGCACGCCGGGAACCTCCCAGCAATTGCGTGCGGATTTGTACGCAGGACACATGGTCGCTATCCTGGAAGGACACTGCATCATGACCCAGCAGTCCTCCAGCGGCTTTCCCTTGCGCTCAGCGCTCTTCTGTCTCTTCTCCCACAACCTGACGAAGGCATCCACAACCCCCGGATCCAATTGGCTCCCTGAGGCCGCTTGGAGGTCTGTTATGGCCTTTTCATAGGGCAGCGCCTTGCGGTAGTTTCTGGAAGATACCTTGGCATTGAAGAAATCCGCGACCGCTATTATCCTTGCGCCTAGAGGTATCTGATCCCCTTTCAGCCCCGACGGGTAACCCCACCCGTCATAGCGCTCATGATGGTGGCGTACAAGCGGGGCGATGGGCAAGGGCCTGGTCACCGGCTCGGCAAGCGTCGCGCCCAGTTGCGCATGGCACTTAACACTTTCATACTCGCTTGCGGTTAGCTGGCCCCTCTTAAAGAGCACATCCTCTCCCATACCTATCATCCCGACGTCGTGCAAGTAGGCGGCAAGCGAAACGGCTTCTACTTCCTCAGGGGATAGCTCCATTGCCAGCGCTATGTCCCTTGAATACTTGGATATGAGCATGGAGTGGTTGGCCGTGCTCGGCTCCTGGGAATCCAGGAGGTCAACGATTGAGGTCAGGGTTTCCAGGTAGGACTGCAGCATCTCCTCGTATACATTGATGTTTCGGATCGTAGAAGCGACCCGGTCTGATATTATCTCGAGCATGGGCCGTACATAGCCTTCTGGCTTTCTTGGGGATTTGAACCAGTATATCACAGCACCCGGCCGCCTCTCCGCAGCGAAGGGGATAACCCAAAGTGAGTTGATTCCCATTTCTGCTAACCACCCAGGCGTGCTGCTGGTTTCACCTGTTCCTGTTGTCAGCACCAAGGGGTCCATCGTCGGTGCGAACAGCTCCGCAGGCCACGCGAGCTCCCGCATCATCCGCTCGCGAGCGTCCTCGGGCACCCCCCAGTATGCCGGAGTCCACGGCGCCTCCCCTGTCTCGTCCACCACGACCACCATGCCGCCATCAGCTCCGACAAGGCCGGAACCGAGCCTCAAGAAAAGGCCCACCGCGGCTTCCCCCTGGAACGTGGAACGCATCATGGTGGCGGATACCGATGAAATCGCAGATGACTCATCCACCTGACGCCTCAGCCTGTCTCGCTCTGCCAGGAGGGCCACCATATTGGCGCATAGTGATGCCAGTTCCGAGAGAGCCTGAATCTGACCCGGGGCTACCTTACGGGTAGCTACAGGGCCCACGTGAATCGCGCCCTCAAGCTTGTCGTCGCTCCACAACGGGATGCACAGCAGGGTTTCCCCCTGCTCGCGCACAACTGATACTTGTTTGGGCTGGGAGTCCGGGAGAAGCCCGAGCGGTGGCTTATACTCATCCTCACTTGGGCTCGCCACTGCTTCGGAATAACTAAGCCCGACCTTCGGATCAATCTGGGTGCTCTTGACGGCCCTTAGCACCAGGGTGTTTTCCCTTTCCTCGCGCACATAAAAGTAGTAGCCGTCGGCCTCCACATTCCTTGCTACAATGTCCATAATCTGGACCAGTGCTTCCCCAAAACCCAACTTCTTGTCTGCCGCGGAGGCAAGATCTTGCAGCATTCGCCTACCTGAATTCAACTTGGCAGCAAGCGCTCTTGCCTTGAGAAGCTGGAGCACCGACGCAATCGCAGCACTGGCTATTAGCAGCACAGCCACGGCCGCCCACATCTGCGGTGTTGACAACGGACCCTTCCCCCAGTGTCTGAATTTGTCGTACCGAGAGGATTCTACATCTAGACACGTTATACCTTCTTGAAACGTCCGGCCATGCGGGTCCGGGGCAGGTCCCCCGGGGTCAAGCAAACCCCAAGGAAGGGCCGTCACGGGGTGCTCCGCTCAGTCCCGGGCACGGCGGGGCAGCGCTGGTGCCGGTCCCGTGACGCCGCAAAAAACCGCAGAATGCCTGATTCCTGCAGCTTCAGCACGTAACAGGCGGCGAGGTAAACGAGTGTGCCAGCAGCGAGCACAACCCCGACGAGCAGCACCCTGACCTGCAGGCTTCGCACGCCGACATCATGAAACAGGCGCCCGCCAAGAGAGTGAACCCCCGCGGCGAGGAGCGAAGATGCCAGGCATATGCGCCAGGCCGAGCGCAGAACCTCCTTCCCTGGAGAGCCGACTCTCCTTGAAAGAAACCACCCCAGCATCGTGGCATGGGCCACCGCCCCTACCGAGGCGCCCAGACCCAGCCCGGGCAGCCCCCATCGACGAACCAGGAAGACATCTGACGTAACCGTGACAGCGGCGCTTACTGCAGCCACCTTCATGGGCGTCGTAACGTCACCCAGCGAATAGAGGGCCCGCACAAGAAGGTGGGCAATTCCTTGGGCTGTAAGCCCCAGGGCATAGGTACGGAGGACGCCGGAAGTCAGGCGAAGGGAATCGGCGCCAAACGCCCCATACTGAAACAGCAGGGAGACTATCGGCCCCGCCAGTACCACAAATGTAGCTGTGAATGGAAGACAGACAAACATCGTGAGAGTCAGGCCCTGTGTCAGTATCGTCTTGAATCGCAAGAGATCTCCTCGCCCGGCTGACATGGCGAGGGCCGGAAAGATCACAGTACCTATGGCTGCAGAGAAGACCCACACCGGGAACTGCGAGAGCTTAAACGCATAGCTCAGCCCTGCTATGCTTCCTTGAGCCAGTTTCGAGGCGAGCATCCTCTCTACGACCCCTCCCGGTTGCACCAAGAGGATCCCTGCCATCACCGGCCAACTTTTGCGCACCATACTGGCCAGCCCCGGATCTCGCCAGCTTGCCGTGGGTGCACCCAAGAACCCGCTTCTCGCGAGCGCCGGAACCTGCATGACGAACATCGCAACGGTGCCCAGCGTAAAGGCGATTGCAAGCGCCTTCACACCGAGGACCGGCGCGAGGGCAAGCCCAAGGAGGAACACCAGGTTCAACACCACCGGGCCGAAAGCCGGGAAGGCAAAGCGTTCCAGAGTGTACAGCGCCGAACTAAAGAGGGCCGCAAGCGCAAAAAAGGGCACGCTGGGCAACAGGTATCCCAGTAGCGAGCGAGCCAAATCCCTGGCTCCCCCGGCAAGCCCGGCTCCCACCTGGCCGACAAGAGGCGGCGCTACAAACCAGCCAGCTACGGAAAGTGCCAGAGTAACCGTTATGACTAGGCCGGTGGCAGCCCCCAGCGTCCGCCTGAATCCCCCGGCGTCGCCGCGTGCACGGTAATTCGACAGCACCGGCACCGCCGCGAACGTGATTGCACCCGCCAGGATCGTGTTGGCAACCAGATCGACAAGGTACAGAGCCAGCATGAACGCGTCAGCCGTTTCCGTGGTTCCCACCAGTGCAGCAAGCCTAGACTCTCGCACCAGCGCCATGACGGCCAGCATAACGTTTGCAAGGGCGACTACTGCGACCGAGGCGCCTAGATGTCTGTCAGATACCTCCATCGTTTCTCCTTTCTCAAGCGATCATTTCTCCTCGCACGGTTGAAGGACACTTAGAAAGATAGCAGCTCTTCCGTAAGATAGCAACCCTTCACGTTCCACTAACCCTGTGTTTGACCGATACTGAGAGCAGTGACACTGGTAGACGCAAGCACCTCCCCCGCCGGGCCAAAGCGGAATTCGCGCAAGAGCATTCGGAGCTTCTCCTCCGTGGTGCTCAGATTGTGGTAGTGCGCAAGCCGTGCCATCGCAGGCGCCCGCAGCATCGGCTGACCTGTGTCTAGTTCCCAAGGATGAAAGTAGATCATTGCAGGATGGCCCGCCGCGTTCAAAGATCTGATCGCCTTTCGGACGAAACGGCAGGGCAGGCTCCGCAGGAAGAATCCTCCCGAGAACGGGACCCTCACGGCACCCCCAAAGATCTCCACAACAGACGGTGGGAACTCGGTGATAGCATAGACCCGCCCTAGGCGCGGCCTGTACGGGAAACGAGGCGCCCCTCGAAGCCCGAACAGCGGCGTAAGCACGGGGAAAATGCTGGAATCGTAGTCAAAGCCCTCCTCTTCAAGGATGCCCAGAGCCCACAGGCTCTTGCGGGTTATGGACCAGGAGGGCGCGCGGTGAGCTCTGACAGCCTGTCCCGTGATGTCTTCAATTGCTGCGGTCGAACGCGCGAGTTCTTCCCGGTACTCAGCAGGCGCCTGGGCGTAAAGCGGTCGGTGTCGATAGCCGTGGGTCCCGATCTCGTGTCCGCACTCGTAAATCCTCCGTACCAGCTGGGGATGCTTCCTGGCGACGTGCCCCAGTACGAAGAACGTGGCCCTCACCTGGTAGTGGGCGAGAATCTCCAGCACCTTCTCTGTGCTGTTACAGACCCTGTCCTCATACATGTCCCACAGGCTAAAGTCTATGTTGAAATCGTTTCCGTGGTACCAATCTTCCACGTCCACCGTGAGAGCATTCAAAACAGGATGGCGCACGTCGCCCCACCTCTCTCCGGATCTCTTTGCGAGTCCGTGGTCCACCCGGGGTCCACCCGGCCCAGCCGGTGCCTCTTGTGCTTACCTGCGGGTTACCACGAATCTCCACATCCTGGGGTCAAATACGTAACGGCAACACGCGAGGAAGAATCCAACGGTGGGTCCCGGGTCGCTTAAGGAGATGATATCGTCCCTTGTCCTCGGGTCCCAAAAGTCGAAGAACCCCGGCCCCATCTCCCATCTCTTTGGATTAGCCAGGAAATGGAGCGTGTCACCCGGGAGCAACCAGCGGCATCGAAGTCCGACCTCATATTCGAAGACCGGCCTGACATCACCGTCCATAGCCATCCGGTAAAGCAAGTATGGGAAGTCAACCCCGGCATAAATAGACATTTGCAGGGACCCCCAGAACCGGGGGTTGACCTCCATCAGCACCGGCTGCCCATTCCTCGGGTCGATCATAAACTCCACTTCACAAACACCATACCATCCCATTGCCTGAGCTAGGGCCACTGCCATGTCTACCAGTTCGGGTTGCCGCACACTCTCCTGTAGAGTGCTGGGCCCGCCGAAGAGCGGATATCCCCTCAGTTCCTTCTGGACAAACGCCGCTCTGACCACGGAGTTCTTATTGAAGAGCAGGCACACATCATACTTCTCGCCTTGCGGAATGTACTCTTGGATCATGGGAAACGGGTAGTCCCTGTGCACTTCGAGATAGATGGGCACCAGGCGCTCTGCGGCAGACACATAGCGCATCCCTCTGGAGCCTGAACCCTCTCTAGGCTTTACCACTACGGGGAAATCCAGCGTGCTGGCGAGTTTTTGAAGGCTGCCCACTTCTATACTATCAGGCACTACAGTCCGAGGACACGCAAGGCCCACGTCTCTTGCGAGCTGCAGCGTCTTGGTCTTGTCGCTCGCAAGGGAAAGGGCATGATACTCGGGTATGGGAACCCGGGTGACGGATTCGAACTCCTCTCTACGCCTTGCGACGCCCATCAAGGTGGCATCGTCCATGGGGAAGAGCACGTCAAACGGGTTAGCCCGCAAAAACCAGCTAAGCCTGTCTAGAAACTCGTCGAGATGCCGGCGCGGGGAAGGATAAACGAAAACCTTGCGACAGTACTTGGAGAACAGGGCAAGAGCCAGCCGGGTCTCTTCTCCTGCGCCCACATAGATTCCGCGTTTGCCGAGGGAGCGAGCCGCGGCCAGGGTCTTGCGTTGCTGAGCATCTGTGAGAAAGGCGCTTTCCATCGCCATCCCGCCTTAGCAACCCATAGCAGCTCCGGCAGCTTCGCGCGGCCTTGCGGAATCGGAGCTAGAGTCGAGGGCTGCTGCGGGCTCTAGCATGAAAGTACCAATTGACACTCTTCTCGACAACACATAAAGGTTGTTCGTAATGCCCAGCTTAACCCGGAGGAACGCAAACAGCCCCATTGCCAGGTTGACGAGACCGTCTCTCATCCTGGCACCTGCCCGGTAGTAGTTTATACGAGCGGGCAGATCGTTGCTGATCTGAAAACCAAGCAGGGCCGTAATGATGCCGATCTCCTGCGCGCATCCGTACCGAAGGCCTGTGAAGTACTTCAAGAGGTGGGGCAGCACCGCCGCCCGCATGACCCTGAACCCGCATTCTACATCGTGGTACCTCACACCTCCCAACAGGCTGGCCCAGAGGGACAGACCCCAGTTCCCTACTCGCTTGAATCGTGGATAACCGGAGAGATCTCTCCTCGCAAGCACAATGTCATAGCCGTGCCGCTTCAGAAACTCAACGGCGGCAGGGATCTCGTCGGGGCGGTGCTGACCGTCTGAGTCGATATTGATAACAAGGTCGTCAGGATCTATGGCGCCACTCTCGAGCAGACCGTGAACGCGGCAAAAGCCCGCCAGCAGTGCCCCTGACATACCCCTATTCTTCTCGAGGCGGATCATGGAGACGTTGTCCTTACCCTGCATCCATTCCTTGATAAGCCGGTAAGACTCGTCTGTAGAGCCGTCGTCTACCACTACGATGGCATCAACGTAGTTGCGGGCCTCGTCCAGTACCCGGACGACAGTTTGGCCCTCGTTGAACTGGGGCATTACAAGAATCCTCTTGTCCAAAGCGCATCCCCTGCCCGTCTCAGGGGTTACGGGCCCCCACCGTCCCTCTCGGAGCTCGCTTGATCATGTAAATGATCATTTCTTCATCTTCGTAAAACACCCGCATGTTATCATGGGTCTCCATGTAAGCCTCGGCCCAGGCGATGAGCGTGGCCTGTATTACGGCCCGCCTTTCCGGATCCCGGTAGGGCTCACTCGCAGAACCTACCGCCAGTGAAGACACGGCCCCGTTGGCAAGCACCGGATTGGAAGACTTGTCCACGCGAAGCGGTATCTTCTCAGCAAAGATGAAAACGTAGGTCGTTGGAATCGGAAGATCAAACGATGGATCGTTGGCCTCGGCCAGGCTGAAATCCCGTGCGAACTCCCAGCTCTCATAGTGCCAGCCTTTTTTCAGCACCTGCGGGTACTGTTCCACCGGGGAGACTATGGTCCAGTCCAGGGCAGGGAAGGAAGCCTGGATTCTCAAATAGTTCCTGGCAGCAGCATCGTACTCCAACTGGGCGCCTGTAGGCGGGCTCGCCGGGTAGCGAAAACCAAGGCATAAGACTGCAGTAAGAGCAAGACCCACAGCGAGATACGTCCTCATCCGCGCCGTCAGGAACTTGGGCCCGAGCGCCCCCACGATCTTGTAGGCTGCCACACCATAGATCAAACTTGCCACCAGTGAGAAGAAAACGCCTGTCCGCGCTGGATCCATGAGTGAAGGCAGCCCGAGACTTCTCCCGCGGTACATCAGATACAGCACCAGTGAAAACAGGGGAAGTGCCATCAGGGCCGCAGGTTCTGTGGGCTTTTCCCCCTTAAGGAGTCTTACACGAGCTACGACAGCAGTATGAAGGGCAAGCAACCCGGCAAGCGCCAGGGTGACATCCAGGAAAGGATCCTTGGAAAGCAGCCGCTGCCAAACAGGCACGCTATCATCGGCAGACGCCGCTCCGGTAGTGACCATCGCTGCTACGTACTCCAGGGAGCTGTGGAACTTAATTCCTTGCGCTGCCCCGACTCCCAGTGGGGCAAGGGCAACGGCCACAGCGACCGCGCCCCAGAAGAAGAGGTTGAACGCGATCCGCCACACCGGCTGAGTGCCTACAATGTGCGGACGGGACATGAATCTGGCTGCCGCCGCCAGGGCCACACCCACTACAAGATACGGGGAAACGTACGGGTGCACCGCGACGGTTATCCCGAGACACAGGGCAAACAAAGCCAGATCCCGCCTTGTGCCTCGCTCCAGGTACCTGGCTCCGAAGTAAAACCCGGGGAGGAGAAAAACTGCGGCAAACTCCTGGGGAAGCGCGCTTATCTGTCTTGAGATGGCGCTGGGAAGCCCTATTCCGAGGCCGAATATGAAAGTGCCCGGCACCGCCAGGATTTCTAACCCGCGGAACAGCTTCCGCGATACGTAGTACACCGAGAGCACCAGCAACAGCCCGGCCAGGGGGCCGGTAAACCTCACTATGAGCAGGGGATCCACAAAAGTGAGCTTCTCGAACGCCGAGAGAACAGCGTGGTAGCCATACGGATATATCCCGTCCCTGTAAATCTGGTTTGCGCCGAGATACTTAATCCAGGCCAGATGGACGTACGAATCGGACGCGCCCAGATACGCGTGGGTGAGCGAGTGGTGAAACCTGAGGTAGGCCGAATAAACAAGCACCCCGACGGGCAGCAAGCCTTCCACCGGATTTGCCGCCCATCTCAACCACGACAATAACCCCAGAACTGACGCTCTCACCTGACCCTGGAGGTATCGCCCGATGCTCTTCCCGAGCGGTCTCGTTTGCTCCGCAGCATCCAGCACACTGACGACGACCCTTGTTCCAAGCTGGTGCAAAAGCCCAACGGGAGATCGCCCTTGCGCCTGCATGGCCAGGGCGGCAACGCCGATGTAACCCACCACCAGCGAGAAAGTGTCGTAAAGGTGCAAGAACGCCAGGAGGTGAACCAGGACGAGGGTGATGCCAACCATGTAAGTCAAGCTTATGAAGAAACGATCGAGCCCATCGTCTCCCCTGCGGAAAGCCACGACACGGCTGGGAAGATAATAGAACACCAGGAGGAACAGCAGCATGACCTTAAAGGCTGTAAGGCATCCATACCAAAGTTCGAGCAACATACTGCCCCTCCTAAGTGACCCGGGTTTGCCACAGGGAACCCACGCTGGTTTTCCGTGTATGAACCCCACCACACCCGCTTGTAATGGAGACCGTGGGTGTTGCGAGCAGGGTTAGGTAGGGTCCCCCTACGGAACCATTACGTCAAGTAGTAAAGGTAATAGTCCAGCGCACCCAAGCTCTTCACTGCATACACAGTGGTGAACGCAAAGAAGACCGCGGCGCCCGCTACCAGGCCAAGAACGGCCCAGTGGTACTCTACTATCCTGCTGAGCACGAAACCTACGAACAGGTTGGCGGCGACCCCGTACGCAGTTGCCCTTACGACCGGCTCGGGCCGCGACAACGAGAACAGGTACAGCGCGTTAAGGAGACCCGCAGTGAGGAAAACGTACCCCACTATCCCCCAGGTGAATACGAAGTAGGTGACTCTGTCCGAGAACAAATACAGGTCCAGTATCCCGGACGTTTCCAGGAACCTTGTCCCAAGGTATACCAAGAGCCCGCTGAGCACCGCGATCGCACCGTATAAAGCCCTCTGCCTGTAGTAGGCGCTTACCTGCACCCGGTTGAACCGGGCAGTGTTCGAAGCTGAAAAAGACTTCTGCTTAACCGGCACGTTGAACCAGAAGTTGTTGATCAGCACTTCAACCACACCCATGGGCAGGATGAGGGCGAGGAGCGCCCAGTCAAGCCCCAGCTCGTACTGCCCTCGAAACCAGATCAGGTAAGGCATGAAGACGCTGTTAGCCGACCATGCGACGATTCTGTCGGTGCAGAGCAGGGCGAAGTACAGAAAACCATACACGAAATACGGCATGACTGTATACACCACTATAGAGGTGCGAGGAATCGGCGGAACTTCGATGCCCGGCTCGACAGGCCGTTCGTAGCGCCGGAATAACCACGACACGACCACAACTGCGAGAATAGCAGCCGCCGAGAGCCCGATAGCCTGCGAAACCATGATGTCCATCTTGAGATACTCATGCATCAAGAAGACCATCACTATACCAAGCACGATCATGCCGGTAAACAGAAGTTCGCGCCTGAGCATATACAGGACTGCGATGGTAAGCCACAGGCATGATAGGAAGAAATAATAGTATAGGCAAATAGACATCATCTTCATTGGGAACACGGTGAATATCAGGTTGAAAATGAAAACTGCCAGCCCTACGAGGATTACGACTATGAGCCCCAACCGGATCGCCAGGAAGGAAAAGCGCCTGGCCAGGTTGTATTCATTTTGGGTAACGTACATCAGCCCGCGGCGCGCGATGGCCTGGCAAAACCCGCCGGTGACAAGCAGGCTGCCGATAGTCCCAAGGGCTATAGCCGTGGCAACCTCCACCGAGAAATACACGTAAGACCACAGGGAGTACCTGATAGTCAGCACGGTGAAGATCGAGACAGCCATCGGCATGGCGAACATCATGCCCCGCAGGTAACCGTTAACGTAGTTCCAAAGAACGGCAAAAAAAGAGAGACGCGGTTCTTTCGCCACCGGTCTCGTCGTCACACTTTGAGTGCAAAGTTCAAACACATCCCGCGCCAGCCCGAAGACATCCTCACGTCCGAAAGCGCTCGCCGCCTGTTCGTCCGTCCAGCCCATGCTTTCGAGAAGAGCCGCCACTTCATAAGGATCTCTTGGTGATACGCTTCTTTTCAACACCTCCACAGCGAGGCCTTTGAGCGATTCCTTCTCTCCCACCGTCTCAGCCCCTCAGCAAAGTCCACGCCCCGGCGACCTCCGCTAAGGTTCTGCAGCAACGCTCACCTAAGACACCATATGTTCGGCCCCGAGATCCTCGCTTGCGCTCGTTTCCTCTTCGTCGAGACTCATGTCAGGCGTGAGCATGTAAACGATGAGCTCAGCAAGCTTGCCTTGGGCATCGGCCTTCTCCACAACTTCGTGGGTGATCTCCTGTCCTTTGGATACCACCAGGGTGCCGTCGTCTCCCACGATATCCCTTCCGGATATCTTGCCTATCACGTACTTCAACTGGCTTTGTCTGATAGCCTGTTCAACCTCGCCCTCGGCCTCACTTCTCCCGTCGCCGTGGGGTACGGGCCGCTCGGGCTGGGGCTCGTCCGGTTTCGCAGTCTGCGCCTCGGGGACGCTCACTTGAGGCGGCGGCGATGGACTTACTTTAGCCACGCCTCCAAGCAGGGAGGTGCTCACGATCAGCCTGTCGGACCGCGCAGCAATCACGCACGACGCTGGAATAACCGTGCCATCGGGCACCACGTTGGGCACCGCGCTCTTTACTATCTCGTACCCGGTTACCTTCCCGCTTGCACCGTCCAGCACCAGACTTGAGACCTGCCCCACGACCGTCCCGTTCTGAGCAACCACTCTCAAACTGTCGCCGGCCGTGTTCACTCGGAGTGAACCGTCAACGCCCCGCGCAGTCGGTATATCCTCCGCGGTCCCTCCGCCTAGAATCCATCCTGCCACCTTGCCGGCAGATGAGCCGGCCGGACGAGAAGCCGTCGCGCTGGTTTCCTTTGGCGTGGCGTAGCTCAAGAAGGCCCGGACGGACTCGACGAAAGCCTCGACTTCCTGTCTTGCCCTGGCGATTTCTGAATCTAGGGTAGCCAGGTATGCCTTGTGCACTTCGATTTCCGCCTGGGCGCTGGTTGTTATCTGCTCGGCGTTGTACCTTGCCGTCTCCTCCGTGTGCCGCGCAGACCTGCGTGCGTCAGCCTCGGCAGCAACCCACGCCTTGCTCCTCTCCTTGAAGCCTTGCAGCTCATTTGAGGTTGTCCTGATCGCTGCGGCGAGACGGCCGTTTTCAGACAACAAAGCCTCAAGTTCGGCCTTGAGGTCGTCCAGACTCTTCTGGTACTCGGTCAGCAGTCTGATGATGTAAGAGTCTACCGCTGCTACCTGGTATCCCCCGAACCACCTGGCTATTTTCATGATACACACTTCCTGCTTGGGGATGAATCAGTCACGGCCCATCGGTCACAACCCGGCAGAAAACCGCGCTTCATTGCCAAGGCTGACCCTCGACACGGCCCCGCCCTCTTCCGTAGTCAACTCGTCAAACACAGATAGCGAGGCTTTGCAACTATCAAGCATCTTGGCGAAGTTGTTCTTGAACTGTTCGACGCGGGTCTTGAGGCTGTTCAGTTCGGTCCTCTTGAGCGCTATCTCGTCCATTACCTCCTTCTTGATGCGTTCTGCTTTCTCTTGGGCTTCGTGCTCTATGGCAACAGCTCTGAGTTGGGCCTCGATCAGCACCTTGGCTATAAGATGCTCCTGCTCCCGGTACCTCTCAAGGTCACTCGCCAATTCCTGGAGCTTCGCAGCCAGCGCCTTGTTCTCTGATAATGCGTCCCTGTGCTTCGCAGCAAGCTCCTCTTTCTTAGCCTCGTAGTCTCGCTTCAATTCTGACAGGTACTCATGAACCTGATTCTTTCGATATCCCCAAAAGCTGGTCTGGAACTGGATCTGAAGGTCCACGCAGTACATCTCCCCTCTGATAGCTACTTACGCCGCGGAGCCTCCTTCGAGCACGCGTGCGACGACTTCGGCCTTTTTCAGCTCGTTCGCAGCCTGCCTGAACATCCCCATCTCGCTGTAAGCCCGCGCTATTTCCGTCAACAACACCGGTACTGCAGGCCCTTTTACGTTCACATCAATAGCCAGGCGGAACTGACCGATGGCCTCCCGCCACATGCCGGACTTCGCAAACGCATAACCCCGTTGCGCATGAAGGACCTGTTTCCTCTGCAGATCGGCAACCTTGGGCTCGGCAGACTGCCTCTCGTAAAGGGCTATGTATGACTTCCGATAAAGCTCGACCGTCCTGGAGATGGAAAAGTACGTCAGAGCCTTGTTCCGCGCCTCTTCTCCCATGGCGGCCCTCAGCTTTTCATCTTGGAGAAGCCTCGTCAGAGCCGCTGCCATCTCACCGGGCTTTCTGGGTCTCACCAGCAGTCCGCACCCCTCGAGCGCCTCTCTGACCCCACCCACGTCAGTCGCCACAATCGCCTTTCCGGACATCAT
>JBFMGS010000007.1:0-10894 GCA_040752635.1 Bacillota bacterium | reverse complement strand
GCGCCAGGGAAATGTATTGCTCCCGCAGGTAAACCCCATGTTCTGTCAACAGGAAAGGTACATTGCCGTCGAGTTTAGCTATCACGCACGGTATCCCGCAAACGGCGGCAGCCGCTGAGTGAACCACGTCCACTTTGGGCAAGGGGGTGTTGAGCACGACAAAGAAGCGATAGAGCCAGCCCATGCTCTGCGTGAGGTCGAAAACATTGGGCATCTCAAAGCGGCTCGTACCCTGCTGTCGAGCCTTGGATATTGTAATCTCCTTAAACGCATTCCACACGAGGGGCGACTTGAAGGTTTTATGATAATCGTACTCCCGAAAGTATTTGTACATTTCGTGCAAGGTATGGCCGAGCCTGCTGCTGTTCTTTTCAGGGTGCAGGATCTCCTCCACCACGACGTTGAATAGTGGAAGGAAATGCTCCTGAATCACTCGCTCATCGGTGCGAAGCTTAGCGAGGTATATCTTAGAAAACGGGATGTCCGTCAGATGCTCACTTGGCTCCTCGGTGCCCCAAAGAGGTACCTTTACCAGCTTATGTTGGGGGGGAAGCTCGAACTTCTGGCGCACAAAAGGGTTCATTAAGATACTGTACACCACGAACTCCACGGACGGAATTCGCTTGATCAGGACATCGCACCATGTGCTGACTCCGCCGCGGTGGAACGGATAGGTGCCCTCCGTGGCTAGCATCACTCTAATACTGTTCGACACTGTGGATACCCCGTTGGGCCAAATTCGCATTGCATATATTACTATAGTTTACGACAAATGTCAACATTATCCTCAAATGCCGCCCGTCCTCAGCATGCCGAAGAACTTGGCATATGGCAACACCGGTGATACCATGCCATTCTGAGGGTTGCTTCATAAGACTTCGCGAGTTGGAGAGATCTTGGCTGAGGAGATGTTGAAGGGTGAGCGCAAAAGGCGTTGAAATCATGATCTAGCCATGTCTCCCGTTCCTCGAGTGGGGGGGTGCTCTTGGGGTACACTCCGCATGTGATCGCATCATCTCTAGCCAGGATCATCTTGAGTTTCCTTTTCGCCTACGTCGCCCTGCCGACTTTCCTTTTCGGGAAGATGCGATGGGATGACAGCTTTGAGGATTTCTATGCGCGGGTCGGCCTCGCTGTAGTTCTCAATGTGATGGTGGTATACGCCCTGGCTGCCACCAAGCTTTACGAACTGTTCTCTCTGGGGCTTGCTTACCTGTTATTCTGGGCATTCCGCCTTAAGAAAACCTACACTCTGGCATACATGAATGAGCTCCGGAGCCGCGCAGTGACGACCGCTTTCGACGTGTTTGACGGTTTGGTGAAGGTACGCGATGCAGCAAGGCGGTATCTCGTGACCGAATTCGAAGCGTTCCTGGGATTCCTTTTCCGAACCTCTGCCGACTTTTCCTCCGTCCTCCTGTCCAGCTCTTTCTTGCTCATCTTCGCGCAAGCCGCCTATCTGCGCTTCTATGATGCTATTCGCAATGCTGCGCCCGCCTTCTCCGACGCTTACGTCACACTCGCCTGGATGAAGTACGTCAATAGCAGGATACTTTTCCACGACGGGATATACCCGCAGGGTTTCCACATTTACCTGTCAACCATCAGCAAGCTCTCGGCGGTCAACCCCTTGCTGGTCTTGAAGTATGCCGGTCCGCTCAACTCCATTCTGATCATTCTTTCCATATACTTCGCGGGCCTTGCCCTTTCCCGGAGGATAACCGGCGGGCTCGCCGCTGCTCTGGCATACACCGCCTTGACAAGGTTTCTGCCGTACGAGTATACAAGGCAAGCTGCCACCAGCTCACAGGAGTTCGCGCTTGTCTTCCTCCTCCCCTGCACGGTGTTCGCCCTGAAATACCTCAAGACACATAAGAAACAGTATCTGCTGGCCACGGCGGCGTGCCTGACCGTCACCGGGCTGACCCACGCCCTCATTACCATCTTTGCTGTGATCGGCATCGCCTCGGCTGTGCTGGCGTCGCTGCTCGCTGGCCCAAGGAGGTTCAGGTTCGGGAGCCTTGTAGATCTGTTCAAAGGAGGGATGATAGCAGGAGCGATTTCCGTGCTGCCTCTCCTCATCGGGATGGCTCTCGGGATCGGGATGCACGCGTCTTCTCTCCGGTTTGCCGTCGCAACCAGCGACGGGCCATGTCCTCCCATTACACCCTTCATACTAGCAGCCTTTTCTGCGGCTCTCCTCTCCGTGCTGGGCAGTTTGCTGCGCCGGAGAGACCCGCTGGCTCTGCCTGGAGCCCTCACCAGCTTTCTCCTGCTCTGTGGAGCTATGCTCCTCTACCAAGGGCCGCGTTTCGGTCTGAAGTCGGAAGCTCTGAACGCCCGGAGCGGCGAATTCGCCGCGGTGGCAATGTCGGTAGCGTATGGCCTCGGCTGGGCGTATCTTCTTCCCTATCCGGCCGGACAAAAACTGTACCAGCGGTTCCTGCGCCTGTTAACAGCGACGCTAACTATCGTGCTGGTTGTTGGGGTTACCATCCAGGCAAAACCGGTACCGCCTGAACCCTACAAGATGCAGTACAACTCCTGGGTAGACCAGTATCTACGCATAACCCAGACGTGCTTGCCAAGCGAGTGGCTACTGGTATCCGATCAAGAAGGGTATGCGCTGGCTTATGGGCAGGGCTGGCACCTCATGATCGGAGATTTCCTGAGTTATGTCTCCCCCGACACGCCCAAGCTGGTGTACAACTCCCCGGGCGCCGTCAGCACAATCGATCACCCGTACGTTTTCATCTTCCACGAGCGGGTGCCTTATTGGGTTGACCACGAGCTGGTCATAAAGATGATGTCCCAACGCATGGAGGAGGAACGGCGGGTGGTCGAGTGGATCGAACGGTATCGCCGGACCCACGATAATCTGTCTGTGTTCTACGAGGACAAGGATATCGTCGTCTGGGTCATCAAGCAGCCCCAGGACAAAAAGGAAATCTTCAGGAGGATATGGGGAGGTCCGACCGCCAGTCAAGGGCAGTGAGAGGCTTGGTGGAGAGGATTCCCTCTCACCCCTGGCACGCTGTCCACGTAACCAGGCCTGCAGTAGACCGTTGAGCTTCACCTCTTGCGGGTTGAGAATAAAGCGGGATCAACCCAGTCCCCTACCGCGAGAATATCGAGATAATGATCTCGGTCGGGTTGGGGATCGAGACTGCGGCCGCGACCAACGAGGCATAGATGGTTGCAAAAAGCCAGAGGACGGCGAACGCGGCCAGTTCGCCCCACATCTTTCTGCGCACCAGGACCGGGACCTGGATTATGGCCAAGAGCGCCATTGCGCTCCAGACACCCAACATGGGACGCCCTCCGTTCAGCCATCTACGCGCTTATACAACCTCATTGAGGCGCCCCGCGAGGGCGCTGGCTGCCGGGTGCAAACGGACAATCCCTCCCGACGTAGGAATGCTCCTGCACGCTGACTCAGCGCACGGTAACGGATTTCGTGATAAGCCCGGTGCGCCGGATGCTTGCCTCAACATCCAGCTCCACCGGCACCTTCGGGAATATCTCGTCCCAGCGATCCTTGAGCCTCGTCCAGTCCCGGTAGCGGGTGCGATAGATGCTGTAACCAAATCCGAAGATGTCTGCCCGGAACTCCTGCGCCTTGGCGATGGCCATCTCCATGTCGTTGCGGATCACCTGTGCCAATCTGCGATTCAGGGAACGGACGAGTTCGGATTCGACAGTCAGATCTTCCGGCGCCGTCTCGTCCTGAATCCTGTCTTCGGCTTTCACAGTCACCTTCATCCGGACATTGCTTCCCTCGACCACCGGCTCCATCTTACTGGAAGATGCGGTCACTTCGACCGTGAGAAGCTTCCCCTTGTCATCAGGAGCTGACAATATCAGAGTTTCGCGAAAGGCCCGCCCCGCCACCCAGTGCCAGCCCCTCACCTCTCGCTCCGTCAGCCAACCCACCATACGGTCTTTGCGGAATACTGCGGCCCCGGAGATCTTGGCTGGCGGTTTCGGTGGTTTCGGCGGGCCCGGTTGCGACGGAGCGCCTGGTTTGGGGTCCTCTTCAGCGAGGACTTCTATGCGCCCTATGAGCACCTCTCTTCCAGGTTCGGAAAGGGTGGCCACGACTTCTGTGAGAAACTGCACCGGAAAGATGGAACGCTGGAACTTGATAACGCTGACACCGCGAGCCATTCCCTGCGCCCCTATCGACTCGAGGGGGAATTCGGCTTCCATCAGTTTCCCGACATCTCCCTCGGCCACTACCGGCCGGACTATCATCCTTAACTGCCTTTCCCGTTCGAAAAGATCGATGATAGGCAGAATCCCTCTCCGGGCCAGCTTCTCAGATATGACCAGGACAGTAGTATGAGCCCAGAAAAGTTCTCTCGTTGTCAGCGGCGCCAGGTTGCGCATGGCCCCAAACGGCGTATCTCCGCGCGCCGAAACCACCCAGAAGGGCTTTTTCATCTGGGCGCCCCCGTCGCCCCCGCCGCCCGGCGCCGCTCCTCCCCCGGCCATGCCGATGGGGTTGGCGACCTGGGCGTATACCTTGAACAGCCCGGTTTCCTCATCCAGGTCAAACGCCACCCCGAGCACGTGAACGAGGTTCTCCGGTTCCCTTACGTTCCAGCACCCGCCGGCCATCACCGCGAGGCACAGCAACAACATTACTCCTTCCCCTTGTCGCCGGATCACGGTTTCGCACGCCCCTCTTGCCCGCCTGATTCTCTAGCTGCTAAACGTCTTACCGCGTAGGCGGCCCAGAGGATCCCCTGGGGCACGAGGATTAGAAGCAGTGCGTAAGGTCCGGCCACTTCGGGCCGGAAAAACGACCGCAACTGGAACATGTCCGTCACGCCATGAATTGAAAGCACAATCCAGATCACTGCCATCGGGCCTATCAAAGGCCGGTAATCGTTCAGGTTCAGCACCTGCGACAGCCCCCGAGCGCCACAGTACAGGAATGTGGAAACACCCACAAAGAGCCCGAACCCCCACGCGAACATGGCCAAAGCCTCGATGCGCTCGAGAAACTCAGTCAGGCGTATAGCACGCACCATGCGGAAAAACGGGAAAACCGACCTTGCGCTCGGATCGACCCCGAGCACCGCCACTGTGACTACCGTTGAGGCCACCAGAACCAGAGAAGCGCCGATGATGGCCCAGACAGCCGTCCTGGTAGCCTTCCTCGGCTGGAGCACAGATGGAGCCAGTAGGGTCAGCGTCAGCATCTGAAGCGTTATGGCCACCGGGGTTATGGCCCCGACCAGTACCGGCCTTATCCCGCGCGCAAGCACGGGCTGCAGCCGCATCAATTGCATCTGCGGGATAGCAGCCAGTAGCGAAGCGACGATCATTGCCACGAAAACCGGGAAGATGAAATCGGCGTTCCGGCCGATGGCTTCTATCCCAGAGTACGCAGCAAAGGCAGAGGCAATCACCATGCTCGTCACGATGAATACGAGCGGGGTCTCGGGGATGAAGCCTGTGATAAGCGCTTCACCGTAGATTCTCAAATCAATGGCTGCCAGAAACAGAAACACCCAAAGGTAGATCAGACTGATGATCTTGCCTAGAATTGTGCCCACGAGCTTCTGGCTGTACTCCATCAGGGTCTGGTCAGGGAACCTCGTCCCTAGAGCACCGATCACTATCACGAGGACCAGCGCTCCAACGCCCGCCACCACAGCCGAGGCCCAGGCATCCTGGGCAGCATTGGCTGTCGTCAGCACCGGCATGAAAGCAATGACGATGGTACTTCGCATGATAAACAGGATGAAGAGCAACTGACGATTGGCTATCCTTTCGGTGGGAATATGCGCTTCCTCCTTCCGATCACGGAACGGCGGTTCACACCCTCGGCTCGTGACCTTCGCCCTGGCGTTTCGGCTCCCGGAAGGCATCTAGCTTCGGCCGGGTAGTCATACGCCACCACCAGACTCGTGCGAGGGTGTCTTTAAGATCCCGAGCGATCAGGGGGGCAAACGGAGCAAGATAAGGTCGGCCGAAAGATCTCAAGGCCGAGAGGTGCGTTAGCATAATCAACAAGCCAAACTGGATGCCGAATAGCCCGAAGGCCCCGCCCAGAACGATGAAGATGAACCGGAGCAACCTTGCGGCGATGGCTAGCGAAAACACAGGAGCCGAGAATGAAGCTATAGCCGTCAAGGCCACGGTTATAACCACGGCCGGGGACACCAGTCCGGCTCTGATAGCCGCATCACCCAGGATTAGCGCGCCAACAATGCTTACAGCCGGGCCGATGGCCCGGGGCAGGCGTACACCGGCCTCGCGCAGCACTTCGAACAGGAACTCCATTATCAAGACCTCGACAACCGCCGGAAAGGGAACGCCTTCTCTGGAAGCGGCAATTCGCATCAGTAACACGGTAGGCAGAAGCTCCTGGTGGAAATTGACTACCGCCACGTAGAATCCCGGCAGAATAATGGACATCGTAAAGGCTATGAACCTGACGACCCGGATAAACGAACCGATGGGAAGCCTTTCGTAGTAGTCGTCCGGCGCCTGCAGGAGAGTGCTCAGTTGGGTTGGCAGAACCAGCACGAAGGGAGTACCCTCGGTGAATACGGCCAACTTGCCCTCGAGAAGGCTTGCTGCAACGCGGTCCGGCCTCTCGGTTCTCTCCATCAAAGGAAACAGAGTGAACGAGGTGTCCTCGATATACTCCTCAAGGTAACCGCTCTCCAGCACCCCGTCGATGTCTATCTTCTCGAGGCGATCGTGCACTTCCCTGACCAGATCGTCGCTGGCGAGTCCCTTGATGTAGGCGTAGGCTACCTCGGTTTTCGTTAGACTGCCAACGAACACGCTCTTAATCTGCAGATGCGGTGTCCTGATCCTCCGTCGGAGGAGCGAGGTGTTGACCCTGAGACTCTCGATAAACCCTTCTCTTTCCCCTCGAAGAGTGGTTTCGGCGGCCGGCTCTTCGACGGAGCGCGTTTTCCACCCACGCGTTTCGATGACTAGCGCCTTGTTCGTCCCGTCAAAGAGGGCACCGGTACCACCCATGGACACCTTGTCCCAGAGGCCGGCAAAGTCGCTGACCTCCTCGACACTCTTCTGCGGCACGAACGTTTCTTTGGCTGCTTCGTAAACTGCTAGGCTGTCAGCCAAGTCAATACGAGTTTTGAAGAGTTCGATGGTCAGGTCCTCGATAAGCTGTTCGATGGCGCGGGAATCCACCATTCCGTCGAGGTATACGATGGCGCCTTTTACTTGGCTCCCGCCTACTCTGAATCTTCTTATCCCGAGGTCGACACTGTCACCCGTAGCCTCCTTGATATTCTTGAGGTTAGTTTCGAGGCTGGCCGAAAGCTTAAGCTGCCCAGTCACCACTTCCCTTTCGCTGATATCCAGGCCATTCGGAAATAAGCCGTCCTCAGGTCTTTTCCTACCTGGCTGTGTGCTTTGACTCTTAATGGCCTTCAGTAGCCCCCGTACCAACCGCACTAGCATCTGGAACGGCCCCCTCATGCGAAAAGTATTTGCAGGCAGCATGGCGCCTATTCCAGATTGCGGTTGCTCCGGGTCAATCAGGAACTTCTGCAATAGTAGTATGGGCTTGGTGTTTTCGTCTCAGGGGCCGAGGGTGCCATAGTGCTGAAGCTTTTGTGGTGCGGAAGCTCTTATGCTGAAATGAACCAACGGAGCTCAAGCCGCGGGAGGGCGAACCCTTGTGTGCCGTTCTCTGGTAGTAGGACAGCATTTGTGCAGTCCTGCTCGCGGCGCAACCGGGGATGCTTTGGAAGCGAGTGTTCCGTTTGCCTCAAGAGTCAAGAGGACTCTGTATATGCTTCTTGTGTTTTCGTCAGGCAATGAGTCGCGTGTAATTTGAAACCCTATTTCTTGCCCCGGGACTCAGAACACCCAGCGCAGCCGTCACAACCCGACCCGCACAGTAAAGACGCGCAGCGCGGACATGTGAGCGAGGGCAGCCTGTCGTATCGCGCCCCGCAGTTCGGGCACGTTACTGCCGTCGAAGTTACCGCCCTCTTCTCTCGACGCTCCTCACACCCCCCGGCAGCATCAACCGGTCTCACCATACCTTTATCACCCCAACGGATGATAATTCCCTGAGAAACTTCCGGGGAGCCTTACAATCCCGGGCTCCACCGTACCCTTTGTCACTCTAACGAATCACAACCTGCGATACAAGGCCTCCAACCAGAAACGCGGTAACCCACGTTCCAAGCCAGATCAGCGCTGCCTCTTGACGACTGCGCTCCTTGAAGAGAATGGCAAGAGAGGCGATGCAAGGAACGAACAGAGTGATCGCCACCATGGCCACCAGCGTTTGCGGAGCAGTCAGTTGCATGGCGGCAAACCCTGCTGCGCCGAAGTCGCGTCGGACCATACCCATGACGAACGCGTTTGCGGCCTCGCGCGGAAGTTGCAGCCAGCCTGCGGTCAGCGGCGCAAACAGGCTCTGGAGGCCGTTCAAGACCCTGGTGACCTGCATGACTGCCACCGCGAACGACCCCAGGGTAAACCACGGATACGCTTCCTTCATGAAGAACTTCGTCCGCGATATCGTCTTCCTGAAGACGTTGTCGATCCTTGGCACCCGCATGGGCGGCAGGTTGATGAGGAGAGGAGAGGATTCCCCGGGCAAAAGCCTGTGAAGAACCGTGCCGACCGCGACAAAGCAAGCCCCGATTATCAGCATATAGGCAAGGGCGTAACGGAAACCGACCCGCCCGAGCAGGAGGGTGATTACTCCCAGTTGCGCGGAGCACGGTATCGTGAAGTTCAGAATAGACGTGGCGATGGTCCTCTCCCGCTTGGTCCCGAGGAGGCGCGTCGTGATCGTGGCCATGGTGATGCAACCGAACCCCAGGATGATGGGAATGACCGCCCTGCCATTCAGCCCGATCCCGTTGAGCAGCCTGTCCGCGAGGGCCGCCAGCCTCGGAAGGTACCCGCTGTCCTCCAGGACCGCCAGCACAAGGTAGAAGCCGAGAACCAGCGGGAGGAGCAAACCGAAAAGATAGGTCATCGTCATCGTCAGAACGCCGAATTCGCCTGCCAGGATGGTCCCCAGGGCAGAGCCCTCCGGCACCACCTTGAAAACGAGGGATCTCACGGCCGGCTCGAAGTGCCCCTGCATCAGCACCTCCTCGGTAAACCCGACGACCTTCTGAGCGACAACGACGCCGACAAGTTGGTACATTGCGTAAAGGACTAACGCCAGGATAGGCACGCCCGTCCACGGGTTCAGAATCCAATGGCCGAGGCGCGTGGCAAACCGCTGCCCCATACCGGTTTCTCGGACGACATGGTTCACAATGTCATTGACCCGCTCACGGCGCCGGAGATATATCTCCTCGCGGCACTCCGCGGGAGGCACGCCGTGACGCCTGGACACTACCTCGTCGCCTTCGAGGACCAGCACCGCCTCCCTGGCCGAGCCGACGCTGCGGAGCACCTCGCTCATGCGGGCGGCGATCTGCGGGTCGCACCGCCCCGGGCGGGCGGAGTCGATTGCGCGGCGAAGTTCCTCTAGGCCAACGCGCTGTGTGGCAGCAGTAGGTATCACCGGGACGCCGATGAGGTCGGAGAGGAGATCGACATCGATCTCGATGCCCTCTTCCTTTGCCTCATCCATGAAGTTCAAAGCGACTACCATAGGGATGCCCATATCGGCTAACTGAAGAGTGAGGAAAAGGTCGCGCTCAAGGTGGACGGCGTCAACGACGTTCACAAGGATGTCCGCATCGAGGATTATGTCCCTGGCCACGCGCTCCTCGTCGTTGAACGAGGAGACCCCGTACACGCCCGGAGTGTCTATCACGGTGTCCGCGCCCGACCTGCCGCTTGTGATCTCTATTGTGGTGCCCGGGTAATTCGAAACATCTGCGTAGATGCCGGTGAGATACCCGAAGAAAACTGACTTACCTACGTTGGGGTTTCCCACGAGCGCGATGCGCCTTCCCGGCCCCCCGGCAACAGGTCCTGATCCACGTCCATGCCCGTGTCTGTGTCTATGTCTGTGCGTATATTCGTGCTGTCCGCAGTTCAGACGCATAGTATCACCCTGTTATCCATACGCTCTTTAGCAAGTGGTTCCCCGGCCAAATGGTGCAACCAGACCCGCTGTCTGGTAACATTCCGCGTCTGACAAAACAGCAGCAGCGTCAGGACCCCACCTCATTTGACAACGATGCTGCGCGCCAACTGTCGCCCGATAGCGATCTCCTGATGCTTGCACTTGAGTATCACAGGCCCGAGAGGGAGTTTCTCATGACATACTGCCTTCGTGCCTTCTGCTATGCCCATCCTGATCAATTGGGATCTACTTTCATCGCAAGGGATCTTGATTATCTCTATCTCCGAACCTTTCTTTGCTTGATCAAGCGTCATGTAGAGTTCTCCCTCCTTTCTCTTGTCGCGCTGCGTTCTCCCGTGTCGTGTCCTGTTGTCTTATCCCGCGCTGCAACTGTGGTCCTTACCTGCTCGTGCCGTTCCGTGCCTCCTTTGCTCTACAGGCAGCGCAGAGGCCCGTTATCTCCAGTTTGTGCCCGGTGGCCCAAAAACCATGTTCGTTGCAGATCTCTGTCTGCAGTTTTTCGATCATAGGGCTGTTGAACTCGATCGTGCGACCGCACCCGGTGCAGATCAGATGGTCATGATGGCGGTGGCCGAAGATGTGCTCGTAATGGCTGTGCTTTTCTGACGAATGGACATCCCGAAGCAGTCCGCTCTTGACGAGCAACGGAAGAGTTCGGTACACGCTTGCCCTTGAAACGCGGCGGCCCCGATCCCGTAGGCCGATGACAACATCGTCCGCCTCGAAGTGGTTGTGGTTTCTAAAGACTTCCTCAAGTATCAGCCGCCGCTCGCGGGTGAACTTCAGCCCCGCCGCCTGCAGAAAGTCTCTGAACGTCCTCTGTTCGGCTGG
>JBFMGS010000006.1:31640-56220 GCA_040752635.1 Bacillota bacterium | reverse complement strand
AAGTAGCGGCGGAGCCTAGGTGCAGACCAGGGCGGCTTCCGGCGGGGGCCAGCGGCCGGTGAAAAGGGGGGTTCTCAGTGCATTAACGACCATGACAGAACACAAGTCGGTGTTTTACCAAGAGCTGAAGCAGGTAGGTTTTCAAGAACTTCAAGAGAGCATGAGCAGGGCCCTGGGGCTGGCGGCCATGGTCGCATACCCGGACGGCCGTCCGCTGACCGAGCCGTCCAACCTGTGTTCTTTCTGTGCCATGCTGAGCAGGAATCCGGAAGCGCTGGCCAGGTGTGCGGCTTCACGTGAGGCCTCTGCAAGGGCTGCTGTGGCTGCGGGGGAGGAGGTTCTCCAAACCTGCCATGCCGGGCTGGTGAATCTGGCGGTTCCCCTGCAGGTGGCCGGAGAAACGATAGCGGTGGTGCTGGGCGGCAATGTGGCGCTGCGGCCGCTGGCAGAAGAGGCAGTGGCGCGGCTGGCCCGGGAAACGGGTATTGACCGGGAAGAGCTTCTGGCGGTGGCAAGAGCGGTGCCAGTGTGGACGCAAGAGCGGCTGCGGACCGTCGTGGCGGTGGTACAGAGGCTAACGGACACTGTGGCTCAGCTGCTCTATGCCAAGCAGGAACTGGGGAGAAAAGCGGACGAGCTGGCCACTCTCTTTGAGTTCAGCCAGACGGTTTCCGGCAGCCTCGAGGTGGCCGAAGTGGCCCGGCGGGCCCTGCAAGCAGTGCTGCGGTTGACCGGCACCACCAGCGGGTCGGTGGTGATGCTGGGTGAGGCATTACCGGGGGGCGCGGGCGCCGAAGTGGCGGCTACCCTGGAGTCCTGTGACGAGTTCCGCGTCGTGCCGTCAGGCGAAGTAGTTGCCGCTGTTGAGCGAGAGACCCACGCCGTTCACTTTAACAGCGGACCGGGAGGCGGTACGCGCGAAGAAAGGCGGCCGGCGCTAGCCTTACCCCTTATCGTCGGGGGTAAAGCAACGGGCGTGCTGACCATAGCGGGCAGGCCGGAAGGTGCGGGCTTCGCCGAAGACGAGGCTGCCTTTCTGACCACGCTGGGCACCAGCCTGGGGCTGGCGCTGGAGAACGCCCGCCTGTTCCGCGAGCTGCAGCTGAGGGCGGCCATGCTGGAGCGGTTGATCGAAGTGGGGCGGGTGGTATCGAGCAGCCTCGACGTGGATGTGGTCGTTGAGTCGGCCCTGGGGAGCGTCAGGGACGTGTTGGGGGCACAGTGGTGTGCGCTGCGGTTGCTTGACGAGGAGACAGGCGAGCTGGTGTTGAAGGCAAGCCTTGGCATGGGCGCGGAGCTGCAGGCCAGGGCAGGCCGCGTCAGGCCGGAGGGTACCGTGCTGGGCAAGGTGCTCGAAACGGGAGAGCCCGTGGTGGTAGAAGACCTGACCGCAGGCGGGTCCGAAGTGCGCTTGCCCTACTACTCGGCCGAGGTGCGGGCGGTGGCGGTGGTGCCGGTGCGGGCTGGCGGAAAGATTCTGGGCACATTGAAGGTCTATTCCCCTATACCGCGGCGCTGGAGTGATAAAGAAGTCGGGTATCTGGAGATCGCCGCGAGCCAGGCCGGCCTGGCGCTGGAGAACGCCCGCCTCTACTCGTCGCTGCGGGAATACTATCTGAGTGCCGTGCGGGCGCTCGCGGCGGCCCTGGAGGCGAAGGACGTTTACACGCGGGGCCATTCCCTGCGGGTGGCGCAGTGGGCGCGAGCGTGCGCCCGCGTGCTGGGGCTTGGTGCAGAAGAGCAGGAGCAGGTGTACCTGGCCGGGCTCCTGCACGATCTGGGCAAGATCGGTGTGCGCGAGGACATTCTGCTCAAGCCGGGGCGCCTCAACGAGGAAGAAACAAAGGAGATGCAGGGCCACCCCGTGGTGGGGGCGAGGATCTTGGAGCCGGCCAGGTTTCCGGCCGCGGTCATCGCGGCCGTGCGGCTCCACCACGAAGACTACGGTGGCGGTGGCTATCCTGAGGGGCTGGTGGCGGAAGAGATCCCGCTTCTGGCGCGGATCATCCGGGTGGCGGATGCTTACGATGCCATGACGTCTGCCAGACCCTACCGGGAGGCCCTCAGCGCGCAGCAGGCCCGGGGGGAACTGAGTCGGTGTGCAGGTCGGCAGTTTGATCCGCGCGTGGTCGAGGCGTTCCTGGGAATTCCGGCGGAAGATATGGAAGATAGTTCCAACGGGGGGGGGGGTACCCTCATAGCTCTGCTGGGCGAGATACTTTTCTCGCTTTGTCAGCCGTGCGGAAGGCCGGAGGGTAGGCGGGGAAGCTGAGCGTAGCCGAGAGTGACCCATCTCGCGCTTTCCTGACCGTTTCGCCTTCGATTTAGGTGGCCTTCTGGGTCGAGAAAGCGCCTTGGGCAGTCGCACCGGCGGACGCCCCTTCTCTCGCAGTCACAGTCTTTGATGCCGGATGAGCGGGCGCCGGATTCTATCAGTGTGCCGTCTCCGGAGAGCAGGACCCCTCCCCGTCAGGCGCTTTGAGTAAGCCCATTTCTTCGGATCGGGCGACGGCGCCCCGGTTGAAGATCTGGGCGAAGATATGGGATTCTGGGTCAAGGGGAAAGGAATTACCTGTGACGGCACTGGCCAGGATTTCGAGGAACGCATGGCTGGACACCGAACAGGTTCGGGCAAGCTAAAGAAAGCCAACTGCCTCCTGCGAGCAGGCTTAGCACCGTCAAAGGGAATGGGCGGCGTGGTGCTCCTGGAGGCTCTTGACCTGCAATCCCTGCTTTCTCAGGGTCTTGATTCCCTCCAGTGCGGCGAGCGCGCCCCGGACGGTAGTGATAGTGGGTATATTGCGCGCCAATGCCTCTCGCCTCACATAGAACCCGTCGCGTTTCGGCCCCTGCCCCTGCCCCCCAGGGGTGTTTATAATCAGGTCTATCTCCCCGCTCCTGATGTGGTCAATGATGTTGGGCCTCCCTTCTCGTATCTTGTTGACGCGCCGCGCAGGGATGTGGTAGGAGCTGAGCAATTGCGCCGTGCCGCTGGTGGACATGAGGTCGAAACCCAAGGCTGCGAACTCCCTTGCGATCGGCACGATGGCCGTCTTGTCTTTATCTGCCACCGTGATCAGCACGGTCCCTTCTAGCGGCAACGGAGTTCCGGCGGCCATCTGCGACTTGGCGAAAGCCATGCCGAAGCTCTTGTCGATGCCCATGACCTCGCCTGTGGAACGCATCTCCGGGCCGAGAATCACATCCACGCCAGGGAACTTGATGAACGGAAAGACTGCTTCCTTTACCGCAACATGGCGCGGCGATGGGTCGCGGGTCAAGCCGAGTTCGGCGAGGGTCTTTCCCAGCATGACCCTTGTCGCCACCTTCGCAAGAGGGATGCCCGTGACTTTGCTGACGAACGGCACCGTTCGGGATGCCCTGGGATTTGCCTCAAGGACATACACAATGCCGTCTTTAACTGCAAATTGTATGTTTATAAGCCCTATCACCCCGAGGGCCTCCGCAAGAAGCCTGGTCTGCTCCTTAATCTCGCTGATACACTCTGCTGACAGGCTAAAAGGGGGGAGTGAGCACGCACTGTCCCCTGAATGGATACCGGCCTGCTCGATGTGTTCCATGACCCCGCCAACGACGGTGATGCGTCCGTCCGAGACCGCATCCACATCAACTTCTGTTGCCCCTTCTACGAATTTATCTATCAAAATCGGCCGCTCGGGGGACACCTCCACGGCACGCTCAATGTAGCCGGCAAGAGTCTCCTCATCGTACACCACTTCCATGGCTCTACCGCCGAGGACATACGAAGGCCGAACCAAGACGGGGTACCCGATCAACCGGGCGATCTTCTTTGCTTCCTCCAACGATCTGCCGATCCCGTTTGGAGGTTGCCTCAGGCCGAGCCTTCTCAACACGGCAGCGAATTTCTCCCGATCCTCGGCGAGATCGATGCTGTACGGGGACGTTCCGAGGATCGTCAAGCCTTGTGCCTCCAGCGCCAGGGCAAGTTTGAGGGGGGTCTGCCCGCCGAACTGGAGGATGAGTCCATCCGGGCTCTCGCTGTCGCAGATGTTCAGGACGTCTTCCAGGGTAAGCGGCTCAAAGTAGAGCTTATCTGAGATATCATAATCAGTGCTCACGGTTTCCGGGTTGCAGTTCACCATGATAACCTCGCAACCGTCGTCCCTCAGGGCAAGTGCCGCCTGAACGCAACAATAGTCGAATTCTATCCCCTGTCCCACCCTGTTCGGACCGCCGCCGAGGATCATAACCTTCCTCTTATCTGACACCCTTGATTCGTCTTCGCTCTCATACGTGGAATAGTAATACGGAGTGTACGCCTGGAACTCAGCAGCGCACGTATCCACCAGCTTAAACACAGGACGAATTCCGTGTGAAAGCCTGTAACGCCGCACGCTCAGCTCCTCGGCCCTGGCAAGGTGCGCGAGCTGGCGGTCTGAGAAACCGCACCGCTTGGCCTCCCGAATGAGGTCAGGCCCAAGTTTCTCGAGCGCATCCTGCTGCGTAGAAGCACCGCTGAGCCTCGAGCGGATCTCAAATTCGCAGTCTAGAAGTGCCCTGATATTGTAAAGAAACCATTTATCGATCTTAGTTAGTGAGTACACTTCGTCAACGTCCATGCCCATCGAGAAGGCGTAGCGAAGGTAGAATATGCGGTCTGGGTTGGACACGCTTAGCCTTGACCTGATCTCTTCCAGGAAGGTTTCTTTCTCGCGTTCGCTCACGCGTTGTCCCAACGCGGCCGGATTTGGCATAGGCCCGAATCGGACCCCCAGTGCGTCCTCCTTATCCGACCCGAGACCGAATCTATCCTGCTCGAGAGAGCGGACGGCTTTTTGGAGTGCTTCCTTGAACGTCCTGCCAATGGCCATGACCTCGCCCACCGACTTCATCTGAGTCGTAAGGGTGCAGTCGGCCCCGGGGAACTTCGCGAAGTCCCAGCGTGGGATCTTCACCACACAGTAATCGATGGTGGGCTCGAAACAAGCCGGCGTCTTCAAGGTGATGTCGTTGGGGAGCTCATCCAGGGTATAGCCCACGGCCAGTTTTGCCGCGATCTTAGCTATGGGGAAACCTGTGGCCTTGGATGCAAGAGCCGAGGACCTGGATACCCGCGGGTTCATCTCCACAACCACCATGCGCCCGTTATGAGGGTTCACCGCGAACTGGATGTTGGACCCGCCCGTCTCAACGCCGATTTCCCGGATGATGGCGATGGCCGCATCCCTCATTGCCTGGTATTCCTTGTCGGTAAGCGTCTGGGCAGGCGCCACCGTTATGCTGTCGCCTGTATGGACTCCCATTGGGTCGAAGTTCTCGATGGAACAGATGACGACTACATTGTCCGCCCTATCTCTCATCACCTCAAGCTCGTATTCTTTCCAGCCGATGGCTGACTCCTCTACCAGGACCTCGCGTATGGGGCTGTGGCTGATTCCGCTATCCGTGATTTCGCGAAGCTCGTTCTCGCCATAAGCTATCCCGCCGCCCGTTCCTCCAAGCGTGAACGAGGGGCGAATCACAACGGGGTAGCCGACCTCGCCTGCGAATTCGAGGGCGGCTTCGACTGAGCTGACATGGCAACTGCGCAGCACTTCCAGGCCAATTCGACGCATCGCGGCCTTGAAAAGCTCCCTGTCCTCTGCCTTCTCAATAGCGTCGAACTTGGCCCCGATTAGCTCAACACCATGTTCTCTCAGGATTCCCTTGCGATGAAGCTCGACCGCAAGGTTAAGGCCGGTCTGACCGCCCAGCGTAGGTAATAGGGCATCTGGCCGCTCTCGCTGAATGATTCTCTCCAAGACCTTGAGCGTGATGGGCTCAATATAGGTTCTATCGGCCATGTCTGGATCGGTCATGATAGTGGCCGGATTGCTATTTACGAGGACTACCCGGTAACCTTCCTGCTTCAACGCCTTGCACGCCTGGGAGCCCGAATAGTCGAACTCGCACGCCTGGCCGATGATTATGGGGCCCGATCCGATGATGAGGATACTCTTTATATCTGTTCGTCTCGGCATAACACCACGCCTTTCTCGGCTTGCGGATACCGGCCCGAAGCACGCTCCATCATGGCCACGAACTTCCAAAACAGGTACCTGGAATCGTGCGGACCCGGCGATGCCTCGGGGTGATATTGCACAGAGAAAAAGCCCAGTTCAGGTCCTTCCGTTCCTTCGAGGGTGAAGTCGTTCAAGTTCACGTGGGTGACGCGGAGGTTCACTCGAGCCACGCCCAAGTCGGGGATGCTCCCGGTGTCAAGGGTGACAACCTCTTCGCGCAGTTCGACAGACCGGGCTCCTAAACCTGGCAATTCCACGCAAAACCCGTGGTTCTGGGAGGTGATCTCAACTTTACCGGTTTGGAGGTTCTTGACGGGGTGGTTTCCGCCTCTGTGGCCGAACTTAAGCTTAAAGGTCCTGAGCCCGAGCGCAAGGCCGAGGAGCTGGTGCCCGAGACAAATGCCGAACACAGGTTTTCTGCCCAGCAGTTTTCTAACTTCCGAAACTATCGAACAAAGCCCGGCAGGATCGCCCGGGCCGTTGGAGAGGAGAATGCCGTCTGGACCTTTCGCGAGGATTTCTTCCGCCTTTGTGTAGGCCGGAACAACAGTTACCTGACATCCATGGTGTTCTAACATTCTCAAGATACTATATTTGATCCCGAAGTCGAGGGCGATGACACGATAGTTTCCAGAGGTGTTCCATACGTACTCTTTATCGCTAGTAACATATCTTACCATGTCACGTCCTACAAGCCCAGGGTAAGACCTGACCTTTTTCAGTAAGCTCTCAACCTCGAGGTCCCTCGTGGAGATCACTGCGCGCATGGCCCCGGCCTCGCGTATGTGTTTGGTGAGAGCGCGGGTGTCCACCCCCTCCATCCCCAGGAGCCCGTACTCCTCTAGATAATCTCGCAGTGTGCCGGTGGACCTCCAGTTGTGAGGGACGCGGCTGTATTCCCGCACTATGAGGGCTTCTACCTGCGGGCGCCCGGACTCGGCGTCCTCTCCGTTTATGCCGTAGTTCCCGATAAGCGGGTATGTAAGGGTAACGATTTGGCCTTTGTAGGAGGGGTCGGTGACTATCTCCTGGTAGCCTGTCATGCTCGTGTTGAACACAACCTCGCCGTATACCTCTCCGTCCCCCGCAAAAGCTCTTCCTTCAAGGGAAAAGCCATCCTCCAACACCAGTACGCATTTCATAACGCCGTTGCCAAAAGAGCCGCTCTCCATCCTTGGAGACGGCGGGTGGCAACCCCCTCCTTATGTTGCATATTTATACATGTGCAATCCCCTCATTGGTATTATACTGTCACGGGTGCTGAAGTCAAGGGCTGCATAATCAGTACTTGTGACATTTATGTCGATCAGCCTGCTCATGTAGTCGGGCCAGCAGCGCGGCATCACCTCATCTCCACGAGTAGACCACCGGCCGTGTGGGGACTCCTCGGGAGCTCCTGCGCACTCGTGGATTTGTGCCGGTTGGCCTTATGAGGGGCGGTGACCGGCGCCATGGGTTGGCCAGGTTCGTTCGATGCACCCTGTGGTGCGAGGCTGAATAACATGTGGTGCTGGTCCTAGGAACGCTATGTGGCGTCCATGTCCCAAGAGGCGCATCTCGCAAGGAACGCCTCCGCCTGGACAGACGATGTGGGAAGGTGAACCACCGATGAATTCGTCGAGGGGCGACCGAACGGTTACAGTCGTGGCAAGAGACGTCGTTTCCGGCGACCCCATCCCGCAGTTCAGGTTCCTAATCAATGAGGATAACGTGGGAGATCCCCAGGTGGATTTGCCCGTGGAACTCCGGGACCCGAGCAAGTTCCCCTCGCTCAAACCCGCCGCCAGCCATAGCCCGGTGGTCGCCGCCGGCGAGGCTTCCCCGGGTCATCCTGCCATGGCGACGGTCCCCGACGGGAAGCACCTCGTCTCGGTGCTGGCTCCCGGCCACAAAATGGGCGGGAACTGGGTTACGGTGTCAGCGGCGGACGTGACCGTTGAAGTTGCGCTCCGCCCGCACCCGCTGCCGCTGTCCAAGATCAGAGTGCACGTGTTCCACGATAACAACCCGGTGAACGGGGAGGACGATGTCCCGCTGGAGGTCGGCCTGGAGGGCTTTCTCATAGTGATTGGCGACGCTGTGGGCGAGGTCACGGTGGACTATTTCGGCAACCCCCTGGGCACGAAGTACGAGCGCGATGTGAACGGCGACCTCATACTCGATCCGGAAAGCAACCCCATCCCGATTCCCGGCACCGGCGGCAAGATCCTGACCGACGCAAACGGCGACGCCGTAATTGAAAACCTTCCGCCGGGGAAATACGAGGTGCAGGCCATACCTCCTGACGGCACGGACTGGATTCAGACCACCACCATAGAGGGCACCCGCGTCATCGATGCGTGGATCGAAGAGGGCAATGACGGATACAGCCCTAGAGAAGGATTCAAGGCTGCCCTCGTGTGGATAGGCTTCGTGCGACCCATGGAGTTCCCGCCTCCCACGCCGTGGACGACCGGGACCATAAAGGGTCGGGTGAGGACCATAATCGAGTTCATACCCCCGTTCAGGCCGCTCGTCCTGGGAGATCCCGTGGACCGGCCCTGGATCGCCCTGTCTGACATCGGCGCCAACGACCAGCAGGTGTATACCGGTCGGGGAGACGTCAACGGCAATTTCGTCATCAACAACGTGCCTCCGGGAGTATACCAAATGGCGATATGGGACGAACCTCTGGACTACGTCATCTCCTTCCGCACCGTGCAGGTGCAGGCGGGAGAAACGGTGGACATGGGCGACATTGGCATACCCCGGTGGTTCGGATATATCAACGGCAGGGTCTTTGACGATCCCAACGGAAACGGGGTGCGCGAACCGGGCGAGGCCGGCATCCCCAACGTCGAGCTTGCAACGCATTTCAGGGACGGCAGCATCCAGTACACCACTATATCGGACATGCGGGGCGACTACTCGTTTGACGAGGTCTTCGAGCTCGAGAGGTTCGCCGTCGCCGAGGTCGGGTTCACCCGGTTTGCGAAGACCGGGGCCACCGGCACCCCCGATTACGGAATACCCGTAGCAGGTCCCACCCCCTGCACCGACCGCCAGGGCCGTTACGTCAGATGCCCCCAGACTTTCCCCGATGCCCTTACACTTGCCGAACTCACGTGGGCAGCGAAGACCAACCGAATAGACTGGGGAAAGAGGGTGTACGACCCGGGTGAGAACGGGGGCATATCCGGGATCGTGTACTATGCGACGATGCGCGACGAAATCGATCCCAGGTACGCTGTGGCGGAAGACTACGAGCCGGGCGTGCCGAATGTCACGGTCAACCTCTACGCTGCGACAGTGGACCCGGGCACCGGGGACATAATCCAGGGGCCGCTACTGAACACGGTGACCACGGATGCGTGGCAGCATCCTACGGGGTGCCAGGACCCCGACGGCAACCCCATACCGTGTCTCGAGGTGCCGGGCAGCTCCAACCAGATCAGGCCCGGGGTGTTCGATGGCGGCTATGCCTTTGAGACATACTTCGATCCTTATTACGGAGCGCCCGGAGCAGTCGAACTGCCTCTGCCCGCCGGCACTTACATCGTAGAGGTAATGCCGCCCTCGGGCTACAGGGTGTATGACCGAGATTCAGTGAACACCGGCGAAGGGGACGTGTTTGTAAGCCCTGCGGTCACTACGGCGCGCACCCAGGCGTCGGCGCAGATGGCTCCGCCGCCCTACCTTCCCATTCCGACGCCGCCCTATTATGATCCTACCAAGAAAGTCGTAGAGGTGCGAGACGGGCTCAACGCTGCGGCGGATTTCTTCATCTACACCGACGTCCCCGTGCCCGGCAGGATCGTCGGTTTCCTCCTGGACGACGTGAACCTGGAAACGGATCCTTCTCGCATCTACTACGGGGAGAAACGCGGTATTCCTGATACGCCCGTGGGCATCAGGGACTATACGGGGAGACTTGTAACCACGGTCCACTCCGACGTAAACGGCGTCTTTGAGGTGCTATTGCCTTCCACGTACACGAGGAACGTGCCGACTCCTTCAGGCGTCGTGCCCGGCATGTACCAGGTCATCGGAAACGATCCGGGCGACCCGGCGAATCCCAACCCCAGGTACAACCCCAACTACCAGACCCTAAAGCTGGTGTTCGACGTGTGGCCCGGGAAGACCACCTACGCTGACGTCGCTCTCTTCCCGATCACGGCGTTCGTGGCGACTCCGGGGGCGCAGTTCGCCACGCCGCCCCGGTGCGATGTACCGCCGGGGACGCCGGAGGTTTTCGGGGTTGACCGGGTGTACGTGGAACCCGGCGGTCCGAGGACGGTGGTTATCACAGGCAAGGACTTTGGCGCAAGCCCCGGTCAGGTCGCCCTTGACGGGGTCGCCGTGGCGACCACAACCTGGACGGACACCTCCATAACCTTCGATGTTCCCGAGATGGCGGGCGGGCCCAAGCAACTCGTCATCGCGAGGGCCGATGGGAAGGCCTCCACGACCGGGATCACTCTTCATGTCCTGGACGGCACCTACAACCCGCCCATCATCACCGTGCCCGACGCCACCCATCCGACCATTCAATCCGCCATAGATGACGCGGCCGACGGATCCCTGATCGTGGTGTCCCCAGGCACCTACTATGAGAGCCCCATCATTTACAAGAACATCAAGGTCCAGGGTATGGGGGCCCGCACGACGACCATTAACGGACGCTTCTTTCTCTCCTATATCAATGATTGGCTCGCGAAACTTGCGAGTATAGACTTCGACGGACCGGAGCTCACCCCGCCAGGCGAGGTCAAGGAGATCACTCGGGGCCAGGTCGTCACCTTCGTAGCCAAAGCTGGTCATTTCAGCCCAACCTTCAGGCCGCAGCTTGACGGCTTTATGATTACGGGAGCCCGGGGCGAGGACGGGGGCGGCATTTACGTCAACGCCCACTGCCGGCACCTTGGCATCAGCAACAACGTCATCCGCAGCAACGGCGGCGGGTTGGGTGGTGGCATCACCATCGGCAAGGCATACGCGGGCGACAACTACAACACCGACATCCGCATACATCACAACCGCATTGTCAATAACGGAGGCATCAGCCTAGCCGGGGGCGTCGGAATCTTCAGCGGCGCCCATGGCTACGAGATCGATCACAATGACATTTGCGGGAACTATTCCGCCGAATACGGAGGAGGCATCTCCCACTTCGGGCTGAGCGACGGAGGAAAGATCCACCATAACTGCGTGCTCTTCAACGCTTCCTTTGATGAAGGCGCTGGAATATTCGTGGGCGGAGAACAGCCCGTGCCTCCCGCGACGCTCACCGCCGGCTCGGGGAGGGTGGACATCTACAACAACCTTATCGCCGGAAACATCGCCAACGATGATGGAGGCGGCGTTCGCCTCCTCCAGCCTCGGGAGTATGCCGTGACCATCTACAACAACATGATCGTCAACAACGTGTCCACCGACCTCGGAGGAGGCATCGCGCTCGACGACGCATCCAACGTGGTGATATGCAACAACACCATAGCCAAGAACATCACCACCGCCACGGCGGAGGACAGCGACGGACTACCCCACGCGGCGGGCCTTGTCAGCGAACCCCACAGCTCAGCCTTCAGGGTTACCTTGCCGCCGGACGCCCCCGCTTTCAGCGACCCGGTGCTTTTCAACAACATCTTCTGGGATAACCGCGCCGGCGTCTTTGACCAGACGCTGAACGGCGGGAGGGGCGGGATAGCCCGCATAGGCGCCGCAGGGGATCCCAGGTCCATAAACATCATGGACCTGGAGGTCTTCGGGCTGCCAGCGTTCCTGAACCCGGAATACTGCAGCCTCTCTGAGGCCTACCCGGCGGGCAGCAACAATCAAGTGGGGGACCCGGTGTTCCGCAGCGAATACGACACCCAGCTGACAGCCGTGGCTTTCAACATGGAGCCCGACTTCAAATCGGTGAAGTTGGTTACCGTCGCCCCCGATTTCGCAGGCGATTATCACCTCACCGCAGGCTCTACGCTCGTGATAGACCGGGGCACGCCGCAGGTTACGCGTGTGGTGCGCGGGGTGCCCGTAACGTACCACGCTCCCGCCGACGACTTCGACGGGCACGCCCGACCGCAGGGAGCGGGATACGACATCGGGGCCGACGAGTTCGCAGGCTAAGTTTAGCGAGAGGAGAGTCCCTGGTGGCTACTGTTAGAAAGCGCTACGGCGCCACCGATGGATGGATCAGAATGCCCGATGGCACCAGCCATTACATATTCGGCTTCGTAGACATCACGGACGTCGCCGAGGGGTACATCTTTGAGTACAGGGGCAAGGCGTCGCTTCCGGCGCCACTCCTGGAGGTATACCAGCAGGACGAAATATACCTCACCCTGACCAACCTGGGCATGCCAACGAGGCCCGACCTGGACGACTCCCACACCGTCCACTGGCACGGCTTCCCCAACCAGATCCCTTTGTGGGACGGAGTCCCGGAGGCTTCCGTGTCGGTCCTGGTGGGGAGGGATTTCGTCTACTACTATAAACCCCTCGACCCCGGGACGTACATGTACCACTGCCACTTCGAGCCGGTCGAACACATCCAGATGGGAATGGTGGGCCCCTTGATAGTGCGCCCCCTGATCGAGAAAAGCCCCCTCTATGCGCGAAGGAAGTTCGCGTATAACGACCCCGCCACCGAGTTTCACCGGGAATACCTCGTTTTCCTGACGGAGCTCGACGCCGATCCCCACCATCTGGTGGCCACCGTCCAGGAATTCGACTGGACCGAGTACCGCCCCGAGTACTGGCTTATCAACGGGAGGTCGTACCCCGACTCTGTAAAACCCGCTGCCGACCCAGGGCTGCCATGGCAGCCGTACACTTCGGCGATACGGGCTTACTCGGGGGAGAAGGTATTGCTTCGTTTCGTGAACCTGGGCTACCAGCAGCACTCTATCCAGGTACTTGGGATATCCCTTAAGGTAGTGGGCCAGGACGCTCAGTTGGTGCGCGGCCTCGGCGGGCAAGATTTATCGTATTGGAAGGACGCCCTCTACTTCGGCGCCGGTCAGACCGTAGACGCCGTATTCGTCGCACCTGAGCCCGGCGTTTACCCACTTTACAACCGCAACTATCACAAGAACACCAACGCGGGGGCTTCGTTTGGGGGAATGGTGAGTGAAGTGCAGGTGCTCAGGCGTCCGTAGGCTGAGCGTGCTGGCCTCAGCCCGCGACGCCTCAGGGGCCCATGGGGAACAGGCTTATGAGGGGAAGCGGCGGGGGTGGCACTCGCTGGTTATGGGACGCAAGTCCGGCCCGGCTCGCGGTGAACGAGACGAGGTCGCGGCTTGCAGCAGAGGAGAGATGGGAAGATGCCGACCGTGAATCTTTGGGCCAAGGACGGCTATCTGAGCACGCCTGATGGAAACAGCATCTACTTTTGGGGTTTCGCGCCGCGACCCGACGGTCCGGCGCAGATACCGGGGCCGCACATAGTGGTCAGGCAGGGAGAGCCCGTAACCGTCAACCTAGTCAATACGCTGGCGTCAGAGCCGGTCTCCATCTTGTTCACCGGGCAATCTAACGTTATGGCGGGAGGGAGCCCGGCGCGACCCCAGTACGGCCCTGGCGGTGAGCTCGTCTCGTTTACGAACCACGCAGAGCCGAACGGGGGGATGGTTTCGTACAGCTTTACCCCTACTCACCCCGGCACTTTTCTCTACGAGAGCGGCACGAGCCCGCACAAGCAGGCGCTGATGGGCCTTCACGGAGCATTGATAGTGCGGCCGAGCGATTACGATCTCGCGGCGCCCGCGTACAAGACGGCTTACGGCTTTGGGACCGACACCGAGTTCGACCGGGAGTACGTCCTCATAACGTGCGAAATAGACCCCGACCTGCACCGCGCCGTCGAGCGAGGCGAGCCTTACCGTATCAGCCGGTTCAAGCCCCGATACTGGACTCTAAACGGCCGGTGTGCTCCTGACACCATGTTCCCTGATAACGCGCCCTATCTCCCGTGTCAACCCTACGGGGCGATGATCATGGCCCGGCCGGGGGAAAAAGTCCTGTTACGCTACATAGGGGCCGGCGTAGAGAACCATCCGCTCCACCCCCACGGGCAGCACACCCGAGTTGTGGCCCAGGACGGCAGGCTACTCAGGAACGGGCCGGTTGATTGCTCCTACAAGAGGTTCACAGTGTTGGTGGGGGCCGGGCAAACCTATGACCAGATATACCAGTGGTTCGGGCTCGGCTACACGCCGGAAAACCGCATCCCAACCGTGCTGCCGAACATAAGAAACCTGGGGGTGGGAGAGGCTGGTTGGACCATGTGGAGCGGCAGCCCTTATCTGGGGCTTAAGGGGGACATCCCGGTGGGCGTGACCTCCTTCAACGAGGCCGGCGAGTACTATTTCATGCTTCACTCCCACGAAGAACCGCAGATCACCAACTGGGGTGAGTTCCCTGGCGGTATGATGACCATGATAGGCATCTACCCGTCCCTGAGCCCTGATGTGGGGACGCTGGCAATGGGATAACGGAAGGGAGATAGCAGGCAATGGCGCTCGTTGTCAAGAACCTCTGGGTGAAACAGGGTACTCTGAATCTCCCCGGGAGAACTGTCCCGTTCTGGGGCTTCGCTTCTTCCCAGGGCGCGCCACCCACGCTTCCGGGTCCGACTATAGAGGCCGTCACCGGGGACGCGGTTTACGTGGTCTTGCGCAATAACGCTATACCTCAGCGGGTGTCCGTTATGTTCCCCGGGCAGAGGAACGTCTGGGTCATGGGCCGTCCCTGGGGGGCGAAGAAGGCGAGCCCCCGGTACGAGGGTGGCCGAATGATCTCCCTTACCGACTATCTCGAGCCGGGCAGGGCCACTTCTATTACATATACGTTCGAAGCAACCAGACCCGGCGTCTTCCTGTACGAGAGCGGAACAAACCCCGAGAACCAGGTCCAGATGGGCTTGTACGGCGTCATCATAGTCAGGCCCCCGGGATACAACGTGCCGTCTGATCCTAACTACAAGACAGCTTACGGTGCGGGCACCGGGACGAGGTTTGATATTGAGAAAACAATGGTCATTGGGGAACTCGACAGCTTGATGCACGAAGCCCTGGCCCAGGGCGCGGGCTACAACATACTCGATTACTCGCCGGACTACTGGGTGATCAATGGGCGGTCGTATCCGGATACTCTGAGGAGCAACTATGATCCGCAGATGCCAAGCCAGCCCCTTGGCTCGTCAGTTGCAGTCAGGACGGGCCGGCGGCTGCTGCTACGCGTGGTTAACGCCGGCTTCCAAAACCACACTTTCCATTTAGGAGGTCTTGTGGGGCGTGTCGTGGCCGGGGACGGATATCCCTTTACCTCCCCTGCCCGTGATACTTCGTACCGAAAGACAGTCACAACACTGGGATCGGGTCAGAGCTTCGATATCATCGTCACTCCTGAGTACCCGGGAGGGTTCTACCTTCGCGACCGGGACTACAACCACGTCGTGAACGGAGACGTTTTCCCGGGAGGAATGATGACAAGGGTCGATGTCACTTCTTAGACCGGGTATTGTTCAGGTCTAAAAGGCAGCGGCCTCGATGCCCTGCGCCGGCTCATGGCACGGTCGATGCGCGATCAGCCTGTTCCAAGAGCTGAGAAGGCCCGTGTACACAGAGCCGCCGCCGGGGCGGCCGGTGTGTGAGTAAGGAACTGGCGCCGGCGCCCGGCGACTCCAACTTGTGCATCTACATTATACATGCGCATCTACCATGTGCATCTACATTCGGGTTACCCTGTCTGCGTGAATCTGGTCAGATCCTTTCTGAACGAACGTTTTGCAGCAGGTTTCCTCGCATCGGCCCGCCGGAGTCGGCGGTGCCGTTGACGCCTGGGGTGCGTCGAAACTGTCCGGCTTTTGCTGCGCGAGCGTGTCCGACGTTACCATTATCTGCGAAGCATCACATATGTTGCCGGTCTTCCAGTAGTGGCAGTTACTCACGCTGCACATGATCCTGTTGTCTGCCAAGTGCCATTCTCCTTTCGATCGTTGTATTGGGTGCGAAACCCACGGCGCCCGGCGTAGTGGCTCGGTACCTATTATGTCCCGGCACAGTCTGGGGTATGAGCTGCTGATCTAGCCAGCACGCTTCGATTCCTTGCGGCGCCCTTGGTTGGCGTGGCTGATCCCACAAGTTATGGACGGTCTTCGGCGCCCGGTAACTCGTTTGATTACCCCAGAACGCCGCCTGTCTGCTCTGCCCCCTGGTCCGCTGCTTCTTCCTATCATTCCCTTTATGTCAAATTGCCAGTTCAGCAGGATATTGAAGGATGGGGAGCGAACTACCTGCTAGATACATGTGCGCCTTCCAGAGCCGCGAGCCGCACCGATAGGGGCTAACGGGACTGGAAGGCGAATGTATCATAACGGGCAAAAGGATGAGCGTGCCATTATGCAGGTGGAGTTGGAAATGGGCGAAGAGAGGGGACGGGCAAGATCCGGGCGCGATTACAAGCGATTGCGTGGGAAATCGCGTGAATGCCGCTTGTCGAGAGTGACTGTGACGTGCGCCAGTATCAAAGAGGTGGCGATCCTTACCACTTGCCTGCTGGCATTGGCCTTTCCGTCGCTTGTGCGCGCTGAGGATCGCTTTTCACAAGACCAAGCGGGGTACCACAATATCTCGAATCAAGGCCTGCCCGAGCTTGCCAAACGCAGCACCGGGGACACACCCAAGGTGGGGGCCCACGGCCGTGTTGTAGTACGTGGCGAGGGAAGCCCTCTGCTATACATCGGTGGCACCATTGGCATCCACGGCGAAGTGTTCTTCGGGGACATTCCGACGGCTCCGGACGAAGCCGGGGCTGATGGTGAAGCCGGGGCCGACGGCGAAGGATCTTCAGACACTGATTCTCCAGCCGATGGCACGGGCGCGGACGACTCAGGCGACCAGAATGACTACCTGCCTCCGAAGCCATCAGGCGCCACGCTGCCGGGTATCAGGCAGAACCTGGACCTATTCGTTGATGCCAGGTTCGGGGACGCAATCCAAGCGTTCACAAGGCTGTCCACGCAGGGCGTGTGGGGCGTCGGGAGACCGAGCGACGCGAGCCCGTGGATGCCGTCCGTCTCCCGTCCGCTCTTTGTTGATGAGGCGTGGGCCCGTTATTCGGGCAAGCGTTTTCACGTATCCGCGGGAAAACAAAGGTTTTCGCTGGGGCCGATCGGGCTCCTGGGTAGAACGGACCTTGAAGCCGGCGAGGGTGTTTACGCTGACATTGATCTCAGCGGGTGGTATCTGACAGGAGTCTGGTCGCGGTTGAGCTCGGCCTACTACTACAATAGCTCCTTTGTCACGCGCGCCGACGACCTCTTCGCCGTGAGAGTTGCAAAACCCTGGAAGGATGCGACGGTGGCCTGTAATTACCTTGCGAGCGGCCTTGGGGACGAAACCGGGTACTCGCTGGAGCTCGCAGGGAGGGCGCTCGGACACAACTTCGTCGCTGAGCTTGGATTCTTCAGGTCCAGCACCACCCTATACCCCGAATACCGGACGGCAGGATGGGTGCCTGCGTTTGTTGCCAAAGCCGAGGTGGTGAATACGCCTGCCCACAGGCTTGAGGCGTCTTACGGCAGGATCTCTCGCGGGTTTGCGCCCTACTATTCAAGCGTGGCATCGAGGTCGGGAGGGCAAGCGCTGCCGTTTGACGAGAACACTGAGGGCATAGCACTGAGCTACGATAGACGTGTATCCAGCAGCACAGAGTTGAATGTCCGCAGCACCTGGCTGCGCTTTCTCGATGAAGCCGCCGCGCGAGGCGGTGAAGCCGCGGCACCGGGCGAGGGACAGAGCCCTTCCATGACCCAGGCGGACATCACCCCTGCGCTATCGGCATCTGTGCGGATAACAAGGGAGATTGGCCCAAATACGAGCGTGCAAGCCGGGTACGAGCACTGGTGGATGCGAGGCGACACGAGTTACGGGCGTTTGACGGCTGGAATGACGGTTAACTTTTGATCGGCATGGCTGACTCTTGACAAGCGGCGATCAAAACGCAGCGATCGACTCCTGATGGGTGCAAGACACTGTGATTACCTGTGCGCTTCTCACAACGGAGTATGTGAGTTACATTATACATCCAGGAACCGTGAGAGCAAGGACGGTGACGGAACGCGTGAGGCAGAAAAACTCCAGAAGGATTAGACGAAGCTTGGCCGCGCTCCTGTGGGCGGTCGCGCTGTGTACCCTTGCCCTCGTGCTGCCCCCTCCGGCGTTCGCACGCGGAGGTCTACAGGGGGTCAAGATATTCATCGACCCGGGGCACGGCGGGCCTGAACCAGGTGCCATCGGACCGTCGGGCCTTCGCGAAGCCGACGTGAACTTGAGGGTAGCCACGGCTCTGCGCAACTGCCTTGTTGAGTACGGCGGTGCCATAGTGAAAATGTCCCGCACGGGGAACGTAGACGTGAGCCTTGCAGACAGGGTTGCCGCAGCGAACTACTGGGGTGCGGATAGGTTTGTTTCGGTCCACCACAACGCCTCATATAACCGGAGCTACAATGCGACCGAGACGTATGCTTACACCTATGCCGACTGGGTAGCGCTCGACCTGCGTAACAAGGTCCAGAGGCGACTCGTTGCGGGCCTGGGGCTTCCCGACGGCGGCGCTCGCACAGCCAATTTCTATGTTCTGCGGAATACGTGGATGCCTTCGATTCTCACGGAAGCGTCTTACATCAGCAACCCGTACGAAGAAGCTAGGCTCAAAGACCCTGGCTACACCTGGCGCGAGGGCTACTACATATATCTCGGCATTGCCGATCACTATGGGGTAACCCCGTAAGTCGTGGGACCCAGCAGGTTGGCGCGCGAGAGGCCGTTGGTTGCTCCCGGTCCACTGGTAATCCGTGCTTCCGGATGACCGCATGACGGGACTGCAGTGCGAATCCTTGGCATCAGGCGGGGAAAACCAACAGTCTCTTGCGTACCAACATAGAAGCTATTCTTCGTGCTTGTCGCCTGTTGCCTCAAAGAGCCTCGAACGTGCCATGAAGCAACTGGGGCCGCCCTGCACACCAGGCGGCCCCGTCAGACTTCTTCTCTGCTTCCCCCAGGCCCTGGAAAATGCGACCAGCTCCTGAGCGTTTATTCTGACGCGTGACATGTCCAGTCTTCGCGCAGAATCTGTTCAGCCATCATTCGCATGTTATGGTATAGTATGGTATGGTGTCAACGCGTGGGTCGGGTGGGAGCGTGTAGCGGGCCGGAGCGCTCGCAGCCAGTGACCACGCACGCTGGCGAAGAGGAGATGGTGAATTTGGACGCAGTCGTGGTGTCGGGTTTGCGCAAGACATACGGCAGCACAAAGGCTGTGGACAGTCTCGACCTCCGGGTGGAGTCCGGCCAGGTCTTTGGGATGCTGGGTCCGAACGGCGCGGGCAAGACCACCACCGTCGAGATACTGGTGGGTCTGCGTAGCCGCGATGCGGGGGAGGTCTCAGTCCTCGGGATGGATCCTGCCACAAGGGGCAGGGAAGTGAGGTCCAAGATAGGGGTTCAGCTTCAGGTGCGGGGGCTGTATCCGCGCCTGACGGTAAAGGAGACGGTCAGGCTCTTTGCTAGCTTCTATGAACGTACCCTCCCGCCCGATGAAGTGATAGAACGGGTGGGCCTCGAAGCGAAAGCAAAGACCGTCGTGAGAGGCTTGTCAGGCGGGCAGGTACAGAGGCTCGCCGTGGCCCTCGCCATGATAAACGACGCAGACCTGATGTTCCTCGATGAGCCCACGACCGGGCTCGACCCGCAGGCGAGACGGGCGCTATGGGACGTCATCCGCGAGCTCCAGGGCCGCGGGAAGACGGTCTTTCTGACCACGCACTACATGGACGAGGCCGAGCGGCTCTGCGACAAGGTGGCAGTGGTGGACCACGGCAAGGTCATAGCATTCGGCTCTCCGTCGGAGCTCATCTTCGAACATTTCCAGGAGCAGGCGATTGAGTTCTCAAACTCGATCTCAGACGACCTCGAGAAACTCGAGCGGCTGCCCGGGGTGACTCGCGCCCGGTTCCACGAGAACAAGGCCACGTTATATACGCGGGATGTACCCGGCACAATGGCAGCCCTGATGCAACTTGCATCGGGCGGTGGCGTCCACATAGAAGATGTCATCGTCAGGCGCGCGACTCTCGAGGACGTTTTCCTGAAGCTCACTGGAAGGAGGATACGGGAATAATGAAGACTTTCTGGCAGCTCGTCGTGGCGAGCGTCAAGGATATCGGGCGCGACAGGATGAGCCTCTTCTGGTTCCTGGCCTTTCCCGTCCTGTTCATACTCCTATTTGGCTGGATCTACTCGAACGAGGGGAACCGCTCTTATGAAGTCGGGATGGTTTCGCAGGCAGGCAGCCCGCTTTCAGAGGGCGTAACCGCAGGGATCAGTGCCGTACCCGTGTTTAAGGTTCATGCGGGTACCAAGGATGATGAACTCCAAGCACTGAGAAAGGGCAAGCGAAGCCTGGTCGTGGATGTGTCGTCGCTGTCCTCCGAAGCCATGGTCAGCAGCAGCGTGCCCCTCAAGGTATACGTCTACTATGACAAGACACAGACCACGGCGCAGCAGGTCCTCCTTCCCGTCATAAGGCAGGTATTCGACGAGATCGAAAGGCACATGACCGGCAGGCCTCGGATGTTTGACGTCGTCGCGGAGCCAGTCCAGCGCACTGCGATGAGGATGATAGACTTCCTGCTGCCTGGCGTCCTGGCCATGGCCGTCATGCAACTTGGCCTCTTCGGGTCCCTTCGCGCGGTGAGCCTGAGGGAGCAGAAGATACTCAAGAGCCTCGGAGCCACACCGTTACCGAGGTACCTTCTCCTGGTGTCAGAGGTGCTTGTGCGGATAACGATGGCGCTCATCCAGACGTTCGCCATAGTCCTGATCGGGTACCTCGCGTTCAGAGTTACTGTGCTGGGGAGCTGGTTCGCGGTTCTCGGGATCGTGCTCCTGGGGGCTCTGACGTTCGTCAGCATGGGCTACATGCTTGCGTCCTTCCCGAGAACCGAGGAGGCCGGGATGGGACTTGTGCAACTCATCCAGTTCCCCATGATGTTTCTCTCGGGGATCTTCTTTCCGGTAGACTTCATGCCGTCGTTCCTGAGGCCCGTGGTAACCGTCATGCCTCTTACTTACCTTGCGGATCTTCTTCGCCAGGTGATGGTCGGCGCGCCTCCGCTACACAGCGTGTCCACCAACCTCGCTGTGCTCGGCGGCTGGACGATCGTGACCCTCATCCTGGCGACGAGGTTCTGGCGGTGGGAGTGAGGAGTGGAGACAACGACAAGACCGGTGCTTGTCCCGGTGGGACGTAGACGTCCCGATCCATCGGAAATGCAGGAAGAAAGTTCTCTTGTCCATCGCTCCTGCGCGAAGCTATAATGGAGGTGTCGGTTGCAGGCTATGCCTTCGTGCACCGGCTTGTGTGACGGGAGGAGGCAGTGGGTTGAATCGGCTTTATGGTGAAATGGGCCCCGCGCGTTCCAACGGCGGGGTTCGCTTTCGTTATTACAACCCGCACGCTTCACGGGCGTACATCGCCGGGGGGTTCAACAACTGGCGTGCGGAAACCTGCGAGATGCGCAAGCATCCTTGTGGTGTATGGGAAGTTGTAGTCCCCTTGGGGGAAGGCTTGCATGAGTATAAGTTCGTTGTGGATGACGCGTGGGTTCGCGATCCCCATAACCCAAGTGTTATGCTGAACGAACACGGCACCGTGAACTCGGTCGTTGAGGTTTCGGCGGGCGGGGAGGTCCGCGTCATTGCCCCGCCCGAGGGAGCAAGGGATTTCGGCCGGCTGAGGGCGGTGACAAGCCCCGACTGGGTCAGGGACGCAGTGATTTACGAGGTTTTTCCACGCGCTTTCAGCGAAGAAGGAACTCTCGAGGGCGTTAGGCGTCGGATCCCCGAGTTGCAAGATCTGGGTGTGACATGCATCTGGTTCATGCCTATACACGATATCGGCAGGTGCGAAAGAAAAGGCAGACTCGGAAGCCCCTATGCGATTTATGACTATCGCAGTATACATCCGGACCTCGGGACCGCCGACGACCTGCAGCGGCTTGTAAAGACCGCTCACCAGCATGGGCTTCGGGTAATAATGGATTTCGTTGCCAACCACAGCGCGAGAGACTGCCTACTCACTGTGGTTCACCCGGAATGGTATCGCAGAGATGCCTGCGGCAACATCGAGTGTGCCGGGTTCGGGTGGGACGACGTGGTGGCATTTAACTACGGAAACGCCGAACTCCGGAAATACATGATTGACGTGATGCGTTACTGGGTGGGGCAATTTGATATCGACGGGTACCGGTGCGATGTAGCGGCGCTGGTGCCTACGGACTTCTGGCGCGACGCTAGACGGGCCCTAAAGGAGATCAAGCCAGATCTTTTGCTACTTGCGGAATCGCACGAGCCCTCACACAATGCCACGGCTTTTGATGTAACCTACGAAGAGACGCTTCCAGGAATCGTGGCGGGCGTGCTCGGCGGCACGCTGCCGGCAAGGGCCATTCGCGAGATGGTCGAGGAAGATAGGCGCACGTTTCCGGTGGGTTCGATCAGGCTTCGATACCTCGAGAACCACGACCAGTTACGCGCCATGCGCGCCCTCGGGCGACGAGGCTACGAGGTCGCGGCTACGCTCCTGTTCACGTTGGACGGCGTGCCTCTCATCTATAACGGGCAGGAGATCGGCGAAGATGAGCGGCCATCCCTCTTTGACCCCTTCAAGATCCGCTGGGACGGGGGGGACCCTGTCATCAGGACCCTGTACAGGAACCTTTGCCACATGCGGCGTGACGTGGCGGCCCTGCGCCGTGGCTCGCTAGACTTCCTGGACGTGACCAGGGACGATGGTGTGCTTGCCTACTTCAGGCAACACGAGCACAGCCGCGTGCTGGTTGCCTTGAACTTTACCGGTAACATGCTCAGAACGAGACTACGCCTGCCTGCAAGCTTGTCAGGGCTCGAACCCGATACCGTTTACTTTCTTGTGGAAAGGACGTGGCATCTCCCTCCGGTGAGTGTGCGTGGTGCGGACCTCGGCTCATTCGAGCTCACGCTGGAACCCTACGGGGTCAGGGCTTTCTCTGTAGAAGAGAACTGGTACACTAGAGGAGTCTTGCGTGGAACTTAGCAGTCTTACGTGTAGAGCTGCCACACTTCCGACAGGGGCAGGGCAAGCTGGGGGAAGCACCGCGGTCTTACAATATCCAAGTCACGGTACAGACCGACCATACCGTACGCTTCTCCAGCCCGGACTGTTTCTTCAAAGGTGCGGTCCTCCGGGTCGAGCACCCAGATGTGCGGGACGCCGAACCTGCGGTAGCGGAGGACTTTTTCTTGGCGGTCCCGCCGGGCGTTCGATGGGGAGAGCACCTCGACAACCAGATCCGGAGCGCCGAAGATTGCCGCCTTCTTAACGATCTCCATCCGCGCGCGGGAAACCCAAACGATGTCCGGCTGAAGAACCTCGATCTGTTCTGCCGGGTCCAGGATGACATCCACCGGCGAGACGAGCAAGACGCCTTCTACTCCATGCTGGCTCGTGTGGGACCTCAGAAGATATGCCAGGTTCATGACCACCTGCTGGTGAAAGGTAGTGGGGGCGGGCTCGGCCGCCAGCATCCCCGAGAAGACCTGATACCGCTTTCCATCATCGAGAGCGGCGTAATCAGCGTAGGTTACAGGCTTTCTGCGGACCTGAGGCTGCCCGACCGCGCTGCAGGCAGAGGCGTCCTGCTCTCGCGGCGAGGTCGCCAGGGGCTGGTCCATTTCGGGACGGTCTTGAAACTGAAGCCGCATGTGTCTGTCTACCTCCCTTAGGTGGGCTGTCACCAGGACCCACGGATATCAATGACGGACATCCCATCCGGCAGCTTCAACCATATCTTACCACAGTGTTTCTTCGCTGACAACGCTTGGTGGTCGGCATTCTGCCGCCGAGCTCAACCTCTTGACACACCATGGGATGATATTTATACTGTGTATAGACGATATACACACTGAATGGTGATGCCGTGCAGATTCATGTATCCTACAGCAACCCGATCCCGCTCTACAGGCAGATTGCAGACCAGATCAGGGAGAAGGTCCTGTCTGGCGAGCTCTTGCCGGGCACCGCCCTGCCTTCCATCCGCCAGCTTGCCGAAGATGCGCGGACCAGCGTCATCACGACCAAGAGAGCCTACTCGGAGTTGGAGGCAGAGGGCATCATTGTGACCAAGGCAGGGCTCGGGTCCTTCGTGGCTCATCTCGACGCCGGGCGCATGAAGGAGATCAGGATGCGAGATATCGGCGACCGTCTGTCTGAGCTTGTGTCCCAGGCCCGGGCGAGCGGTGTAACCGACGACGAGTTCCTGCAGTTGGCCAAGGAGGCGATATCGTGAGGAGGGAAACCGGTAGGGGAGGAGTAAAGGACGACGGCCCCGCGCTCAGGTTGTCGGGAGTGCGCAAGAGGTACCCCAAGTTTGAGCTCAAGGATGTATCCTTTACACTGCCGAGGGGCTACATCATGGGGTTCATCGGCCCGAACGGGTCGGGCAAGAGCACTAC
>JBFMGS010000006.1:0-31540 GCA_040752635.1 Bacillota bacterium | reverse complement strand
CCGCGAGTCCAGCCGGTCTCGCTCGACGACGTTCTTCTTGCGACAGTGAGGGGGAATGACGCGTGTTAGACCTCGTGTATAAAGACATCATCCAGGGCAGAAGGACTATCCTGTGGTATCTTGTCACAGGAACAATTCTTGGACTGGTAATGATGGTAGGCGTTACAAACGTCGGAAGCATACTTGCCACGATGATGCTGTTTTCTGTTTATGGATATGCCGTCAGATCTACATACGACGAGGACAAGAACGGCGCTCTCCTCTTTCTTAAAGGCCTTCCCCTCTCGGACACCGCCATTGTCTGCAGCAAGTATCTTTCCACACTCGTGGTGGCCGTGTTCCTGGGAGTCTTCTTTCAAGGCCTGGCAGCGCTTAGCGAGGGGGTCATCGCGCCCGGGCTTGGTCTCGGGCCGGCTGCAAAGGCCTGTGTCGACACAGGGACGCTTCTCCGCAATTCCCTTGGTAACGCTGCGATTGCCTTTGGCGTCACCATGGTGATGCTCAGCATTTATCTAACCATGTTCTTCTGCATGGGATACGCGAGAGCGGCTGCCTACAATCGCTTCGTCATGCTCGGCTTGTTCGCATTCGTCTTCGCCGCCGCCTCGGTGGTTCAGAGACTTTCTCCTGAGCCTCCCGGGTGGGTGATAGCCCTCGGGCAGTCTCCGTGGACTCCTCTGCTGGCAGCCGCTGTAGGCCTGGGCATCTACGCCCTGGGCTGCGTGGCATCAGTTATGAGGGTTCATACAAAGGATTGGACGTAAGAAGCGAGCTGTGAGGCCCGGCACCGCTTCTGCCTGTCTCATACCGGGTGGACTCCCGCAAGTGCAGTGTACCTTCAGCATATGAGCCGGACGCGGGGCTGTCTGTGCCGGGCCTCAACGCCTTCTCACCCGAGCTTGGGCGACCTGTGCCTTCCTGCGCCGAGGAGGGGTGACTCGACGGCGTTTCACGCGGCAGCGCAGTGTGGCAATTCCTGATGTAGGCGGAGCCGATGCGGTCGAGGATGACACTGGGGGGCGCGCGTGTTACAATCTGGATGAAGCGAAGTAAAGGGCAGAAAAGCGAAGCGCAGTGTACACGCGGGCACGCAGACGGCTGGGGCGATGGGATCTTGCTTTAGAAGTCTCTTGCAGGGGCGCCCCGAACTTGGATTTCCTACATGAGTCGGGGGTGTCGTATGGAGCAGCAGAATAATGCAGACGCGCAGACATGTGCGCATAGGGTGGCTTGGGAACAGCGGCAAAGAGAATGGGCCAGGTTCCACGCTTGGGAGCAGTCATGTCCCGAGGCCTGGCCTAAGTGGGACCTGGCTGCACGGATCAAATGGTATGCTTCGGCCTGGGAACTCGCGAGGCAGTTTGACCCGCAATGGGCTGACGGATCCATTGACTGGGGCAAAATCCGACGTATCAAACGCTGGCGGGAGGTTATCACAGAGTTGGGGGCGCAGCGATGACAGATCTCGAAGACACTGTAATGCAGGTCTGCAGACTGCTGGAACGGCTCGGTGTCCCCTACATGGTCATCGGCGGTTTTGCCACCCTTATCTGGGGCGAGCCACGATTGACACGGGACATTGACGTCACCGTTGCCATCGAGATGGATCGGGTCGCGGAATTCGTGGAAAGCCTTCCAGCGGCATTGAGACCCGCCGTAGCAAATCCCGCTGACTTTGCGCGCCAGACTCATGTGATTCCTCTTGCTTCCGACAAGGGCATGCGCATCGACCTTATCGTTGCCAGCTTACCGTATGAACGCACCGCCATTGAACGTTCTGTCCCGGTTTCCGTTTCGGGACACGAGATTCGTATCTGTTCTCCTGAAGATCTTGTGATCCATAAAGTGATCTCTGACCGCGCCAAAGACCGCGAAGATGCCCGCGGCGTCATCCAACGCCATGGGGATAGGTTTGAGCGAAGTTACGTAGACCCGATCATCCGGGAACTCAGCGAGATGCTGGCCCGTCCCGACATCTGGGAGTTCTACAAATCTTGCTTTACCGGAGGTCAGTGATGACCTCAGTGGCATCTCCAGTCCTGGCCCGATGGCTGTAAGTTATACTTTACAATTATCCTGGGCAAAATGTAAAATATATTTGACACAGCGAATCGTCGATCACTTCCTGGGCAGAAGGAGGTCTTCTCCCATGGGCTTCATCCCCGAGGAACAGATGCTCAAGGTGTTGCTAGGCCTCAACCCGTGGTGGGGGACAGGGGCTACACCTAGAGAACTGACAAAGCCTGTAAGGCGAGCCGCTTTTCACGAGGCGAGACGGTTCCTGTACCATGCGCCTATAAGACGTGCTGTTGTTCTCTCCGGCGCCCGAAGAGTGGGCAAGACCACAATAATGTACCAAATGATCGAGGATTTGCTGGCAGACGGTGTGCCTCCAAAGAGTATCCTCTATGTGACTTTCGATCACCCTTTGCTGAAGTTCTTCAATATCGGCCAGATAGTAGATTCCTTTAGACACAATATAGCCCCACAAGGAGAGAACGAGTCCTACCTGCTCTTTGACGAAATCCAATACGCATCGGAGTGGAACAACTGGTTGAAGGTGCTCTACGACCACAGCCCGGGTGTTCACATCATGGCCACTGGCTCAGCTAGTCCAATTCTGGCAGCGAAGTCCTCGGAGAGCGGGGTAGGAAGATGGACGATGGTTCACGTTCCTACTTTGTCATTTTACGAGTACACTCAGATCGCTGGTGTGAAGGGAGCGCATGTCCCGCCAGCGGAGTTTAGGCTGAACGACCTTTGGGAAGTGGACGCACGTTCTCTTGCCGGGCTGGTGCGTCCTCTATATGGTCTAGAGGAGCACTTTCATCGGTACCTCCTAATAGGCGGGTTCCCTGAACTCGCACTAGCAGATGACACAGCAATCGCTCAGAGGATTCTCCGCGAGGATGTCGTTGACAAGGTGCTGAAACGGGACATGACTGCCGTCTTCGGCATCCGCAGTGTGGCAGAGCTTGAGAAGATATTTCTCTACCTGTGCCTTCATAGCGGCAGTATCATAGCCTACGATGCGATTGCGAAAGCAATCGGGATCTCACGGCCGACTGTTGCCAACTTCGTGGAGCTTCTGCGAGCAGCAAACCTCATCTATGTTAGTAATCCTTTCGAGGTTGGTGGAAAGAAACTCCTCAAGTCGAGGCCAAAGATCTATCTGACTGATGCTGCGCTGAGGAACGCCGTCCTCATGATGGGGGAGGATCTCCTGGCCGACCCGGATGAGATGGGCATGGTCGTTGAGACCACGGTGTTCAAGCACCTAGCGTCGTACTACTCGTCTTTGGTCCCCAAGATTGGCTACTATCGTGACAGCAAGAGCGGAAAGGAACTAGACATTGTAGTGTCATTGCCGTCGGGTAGGCTTCTTGTGGAGGTAAAGTACCGCGATACCGCCCGCGTCAACGAACACGAGGCCATTGTGACGCTGTCCAATGATGAAGAAGCTACGGGTTCGGTCGTGGTCACGAAGCGTTTCGATGATTATGGTGTCGTCCGGGGGGTATCTCGAGTTCCCATAATCAAGATCCCGGCATTTGCCTTCCTCTACTTGGTTGGCTTTGCTGAGAGATGGAACGCTGGGTAAACTGTGGGCCTAACGATACGCGATGCCGGATCGTTGTTAATAACGGTCCGGCATCAATCCTGACAGGTGGTCTACGTCGTCCATAAACCCGCTGTCTCCGCAAGGCATGAGGACTCAACCTACGTGGATGGCTGCGAGGGCAATCAGAGAGTCACCCAGTACCCTAGAAGAATTCCAGTAGTGAGTCCAAGACCGGTCAGGACGTAGGTTTTCACAGTGCCCGCGTTGGCAGGCGCAAGTTCCTGAGTCGCGTCATAAGCAAGCCAGCAGACCCGGGTGGGCTCGATAGGCCTCAACGCTTCCCGCAAGCCCCAGGAGCAGCCAAGGGCTGTGGAGGTAGATGGCTAAGCCTACAACGGAGGCTTCCGCTGCTCCCATCATTATCGCGTAGACCACTCTCGCCCTCGCCCGCCCCATGCGAACCACCAGATTACGTTTGTTGGCGCGCCGGTCAGCTTCGTAATCCGGAAACTCGTTGATCCACAAAACGGCCGCAATGAGAATGCCAAGGGGAACACCTACAAGGAGTGGCCTTGCCGACAGTTGCCCCGTTTGGACCACGTAGGTGCCCAACATCAGCAAAGGCCCGAAAGTGGTGCCCACTGCAAGCTCTCCCAGGCCGCGGTAAGCAAGGGCAAACGGCCATACGCTGTAGGCTATGGCGAGGAACCGCCGATGGCAGCGATCCAGAACGCGTGCCAGGTCCGGAAAAGCCCTATAGGCAGGCCGACGGCTCCTGCCACGGCGAAGCTTGCCACGGCTATGACGATGGCTTCCTTCTCGGTGAGCAGGCCACCCGTTATAGTCTTCTTGCCCCCGGAGAACGGCGTTCTATCCTCCGGGGCAACGAACCTGTCGGTGCCCGACCGCCAGTCCACGACCTCGTTTGTGGCGTTTTTGCCCACTTCAACGGCGTATATGCCTACGAGGGTCAAAAGGAACCACCCAAGCGCAAAAACCCCTGTGTCTCCGTAAGCCAGGGCTGCCGCTGCCAACATGGGCACTGTTGATGCGACCCATATCTTCGGGTCAGCCAGTTGGACCAGCCCGCGCCAGCGTCTCGAAGTTAGAGATGTGTTTGACACGAACTTGCCACTCCCCCATCGGAATCTGGATGTATCTAACCGTAACTGTAGCTCGACTCGTCTGGAAAAGCAACGATGGGGCTTCATAGTTCAACCTGCCGATGCTATAATATGCTTTGTAGCGTGTTCCTCGGGCCAGCCTGGACTATGCCTGGGCCGGTAGAGGCAAATCAGATCTCTACATAAAGGAGACGTGGTAGACGTGGCGCAGGGAAAGGCGACAAAGCACATACGTACGGTGAGCGAAGGCTCGATGAAGGCTGGCCTGGGCGCGGGCGGGTGCAAGGAATGCCAGGCTTCCTGCCAGTCCGCCTGCAAGACCTCGTGCACCGTGGGCAACCAGGTGTGCAGGCAGCGTGGGAACTGACCTGGCTATGTCGAAGGATGCAAACTGGCACGTGTTCTCCGCGCTCGGGAGACCCCTGCTGCTCGACGTGAAAACGGGCGGCCTCCATGAGTTGGACGCGGTGGCCCGGGATGTCGCCTTGGCTTACGGGGAGCCTCGGACGGAGATCATCCGGAGGCTTGGGCCAGTCCACACGGTTCAGGCTGTAGCGGAGGCTATTGAGGAGTTCGACGGAATGGTGGCCGAAGGCCGCCTTTCTCGTCCTGATACGCCCGACGAGCCGTACATGCCTCAGGGCGAGGTTCTCGTCAAAGCGCTGTGCCTCCACGTGGCGCACGATTGTAACCTGAGGTGCCGGTATTGCTTCGGTAATACGGGGACCTTCGGGATGACCCGCGAGCTCATGCCGGAACGCGTGGCGAGGGCTGCCATAGACTTCTTGCTCGGCCGGTCCGGCGCCAGACGCAATCTCAACGTTGACTTCTTCGGAGGAGAGCCGCTTCTCAACTTCGATGTGGTCAGGTCCACGGTGGAGTATGGACGCAAGAGAGCGGAGGCACAGGGAAAACGCATCGAATTCACCATAACCACGAACGCCGCACTGCTCGACGGTGACGTGGCGGAGTTTCTGGACGAGAACGATATGCTCGTGGTTCTGAGCCTTGACGGTCGCAGAGAGGTCCACGACCGGATGCGCGTCGCGCAGGGAGGCGGGGGCACCTACGACCTCGTTGCGCCCCGGGTGACGAAGTTCATCGCCAACAGGTCCCCCGATTCCTACTTCGTGCGAGCGACTTACACCAGGGCAAACCTTGACTTCGCTTCCGACGTGCTACACCTTGCGGACCTCGGGTGCCGCAGCATATCCGCCGAGCCTGTGGTGGGCGGGCGCGACAGTTGGTACGGAATTCGCATGGAGGACCTCGGGGTCATCGAGAGGGAGTATGAGCGCCTCGCGCGGCTCTTTGTACAGAGGCATGCTCGTGGTCAGGGCTTTTCATTCTACCACTTCAACGTGGACCTCGATGGAGGGCCGTGCCTTGCCCGTCGGCTCTCTGGCTGCGGCGCAGGTGTGGATTATCTCGCGGTTGCACCCAGCGGGGGCCTCTATCCATGTCACCAGTTTGTCGGCCGCCCGGAGTTCCTGATGGGTGACGTCTTCAACGGCGGTATCGATCCCGAGCTCGTGGCGAGGTTCCGCAACACGCATGTCTACACCAAGAAAGGCTGCGCCGAATGCTGGGCCAGGTTCATCTGCAGCGGCGGGTGTCATGCGAACGCCTACGCATCTTCGGGTGATATCTTGGCACCGGACCCGGTCGCGTGTGCAATCCAGAAGAAGCGCATCGAGTGCGCACTGGCCGTGCAGGCGATCCTGACGGATCGGCGACGGGAGGCTTTGGCGCAGGAAGCGCACATGTTACCAAGTAATGCGGTCACGCAGGGCAAGGGGGCCTGAGAAAGAGCCACAAGTATGGCAGCTTCGTCGAAGATAATGATCAGCCTGAGGCTTTCTTTGAAGCATTTTGCCCACGAGACCGAGAGACGACCCCATGCGCCAGACCGGCAAATGCAACTCCGATGGCAAGAATCGCCATGAGCAGCAGGGACCGGGCTACATGAGTGTTCACTTCTGGGTCACCTCACTTCTGGGTCGCCTCCTCAACTGTGCTTCAACTTACGGGCCTCAAGTGTTGCCGCGCGGACGCTTTCCCCGTCACCTCAAATATACGACGTATCTATCCAACTGACTTCCCACTCTCAGTGGGATCTCGGTGGCATAGCAGTAGCATTCCCCGCGTTGACATGGACAGCTTGTGACAACGGCAAACCGCTTTCCCGCAGCCGTTCCGCATGCGTTGTTGTTGGGCCGGCGTTTGGATCCGAGCCTCAGGAGACGAGAACGCACTACGGCACCTGGGGCCGGCCCAAAAGAGTGCGCAGGCTCTGAAAAACCCCGTGCACACCCGCGTGCGCAGAAGGATTCTTTCAATGAGAGTTGAATACTTACGTACTGAATTAAGTGATGCTACACACTTTCCGCCTGGGATGTCAGCAAGTGCCTTCCGGGAGGACCTGCAAGTGGGCTACGTAAGATGCCTTCAATGTGTCAAGTGTGGTGGAATCGTCGAGGACGGCCATGCAGTGCTGACGTGCCCTAAGTGCGGCGACGAAGGCATCCTGGACGTGATCTACGACTACGAGTCAATCGCCCATGGCGTCAGCCGGGAGTCCTTCGCGCGGACCGGCGAGGCCTCTATGTGGAGGTACATGCCGTTCCTGCCGGTAGACCCGGCATGGGCGAGGCCTCCGCTTCGGGTGGGCTGGACGCCTCTTTATGACGCGCGGCACCTGGCCCGGGCGCTCGGGGCGGGCACCGTTTTCGTAAAAGACGAAGGTGTAAACCCCACGGCTTCCCTGAAGGATAGGGCATCGGCTATTGCGGCCACACGCGCGAACGCAGCGGGCCGACGCATCGTCGCATGCGCGTCAACGGGCAACGCCGCATCCTCGCTCGCAGGGTGTGCATCATCGATGGGGTTGCGGTCGTGCATCTTCGTGCCGCGTCGGGCACCTCGCGGAAAGCTCATGCAGCTTCTCATTTACGGCGCCACCGTTGTTTCCGTTAACGGGTGCTACCATGACGCGTTCTCGCTATCCGCTGCTGCGATCAGGAAGTGGGGCTGGTACAACCGTAACGCCGCCATCAATCCCTACCTCGTTGAAGGAAAGAAGACGGTAAGCTTTGAAATATGCGAGCAGCTTGGCTGGGAAGTACCCCATTGGGTGGTTGTTTCCGTGGGCGACGGCTGCACCATAGCTGGGGTTTATAAAGGATTCTACGATTTCCACCGGGTCGGTCTTATACCGCGGATCCCGCGCATCCTGGGCGTGCAGGCGGCCGGGTGCCAGCCGCTGGTTCAGGCATTCGCGTCGGGCGAGCCTTTCCGGCCTTCGCCGGAGGACACGATAGCCGACAGCATAGCGGTGGGCGTGCCTCGCAATCCGACGAAGGCCTTAAACGCAGTGCGAAGGTCTGGAGGCACCATGATCGCCGTGCGCGACGAGGACATCCTCGACGCCATGAGGCTCCTCGGCGCCACGACTGGTGTGTTCACCGAGCCTGCGGGCGCCGCCAGCCTGGCCGGCCTCATCGCCGCCTTCGAGAAAGGCTGCATTGGGCGCAACGAGGCCGTGGTCGTCATCGCCACAGGGAACGGGTTGAAGGACATAGCGAACGCCGAGCGGGCGGCGCCGGCGTCCATAGAAGTAGGACCCTGCCTCGAAGACCTCGAGGAGAAGCTCAAAGCGAGAGCAGAAGACCTCGTGGCAGGAGACCTCGTGTTGCAGGGGGAGTAAGGTTGCTCGGGAAGAAGATACGCGAAAAACGCAAGGAACGGGGCAAGAGCCTGAGCGAGCTTGCGGCGCTGACGGGGCTGACCGCGAGTTTCTTAAGCCAGGTGGAGAGGGACGTTGCCGAGCCGTCGATAACGTCGCTGCGCAAGATCGCGGAAGCGCTTGATGTCCCGATATTCTATTTTCTTCTCAATTCCGACGGCTATAGTCCTGTGGTAAGAAAGGGAAACCGCAAGACCTTGAAATTCCCCCGATCCCACCTGTCGTTTGAGCTTCTGTCGCCCGACCTGAACAGGCAAATGGAGATCATGATGGCGACGCTCGAGCCGGGCACGTGCACGTGCGAGGAGCCCCTGGCCCACCCCGGCGAGGAGTGCGTGGTGGTACTTGAGGGCGCAATGGACATCGAGATCGGCGATGAGAGTTACCACCTTGAAGAAGGCGACAGCATCTATTACTACTGCGCCGTCCCACACAGGATCACGAGTGTGGGTGACAAGAACCTGGTCTTCTTATCGGCCATTACGCCTCCGGCGTTCTGACACTTGGGTGGACATGGGAAGACCCAGAGATCACCGAGTTAGGCTGCTGCTCCGATAACGTTCAAATGGGGCGGGGAGGGTGGGGCAGACGACCCGAAGGGGCGCCGCGGAAGGGGACGAGTTACCTGAGCAAACGATGTGGCGCGGGACGACCCATGGAGGCACGGTGCAGGCCGGGTGTGGTCGGGGACGCCCGTGCCCGGGTGAGGATGTAGTGCCCGGACTGGCCTCAGATAACAAGGGAGGAGAGGGATGAGGTGCAGACGACGATTGTGGTGGCTCTCGGGGGCAATGCGATACTGAGGCCCGGCGAGAGGGGCACTGCGGAGCAGCAGATGGCCAACGTGCAGGCTACGTGCAGAAGCATCGTGCAGCTCGTCAAAAGGGGCTACAGGGTGGTTATCACGCACGGCAACGGCCCGCAGGTGGGGAATATCCTCATCCAGAACCTGCACGCGCGCGACATCGTGCCTGCGATGCCTCTCGATATCTGCGGCGCCGAGAGCCAGGGGCTCATCGGTTACATGATCCAGCAGGCGATGCACAACGAGCTTGTTCGCGAAGGGCTTCAGGCTTCCGCAATCACCGTGCTCACTCAGGTGGTTGTAGACCCGAACGACCCGGCGTTTCGCAATCCGACCAAGCCTATAGGACCGTTCCACACAGAGGAAGAAGCGAAGCGGTTTATGACGGAGAAGGGCGAGACGTGGAAGGAGGACGCCGGCAGGGGCTGGAGAAAGGTTGTCCCGTCGCCGCTGCCCGTTCAAATCTTCGAAAAACGCGCCATCGAGAGCTTGCTTGACAGGGGCGAGGTAGTCATCGCCGCAGGGGGCGGCGGCATCCCGGTCGTCAGGGAAGGCGGCACCCTTCGCGGGGTCGAAGCGGTCATCGACAAAGACCTCGCCAGCGCCAAGCTGGCTACAGACATCGGTGCTGACGTACTCCTCATCTTGACGGACGTGGAGAAGGTTGCCCTCAATTACCGCACGCCGTCGCAGGTGTTCCTGGACAGCATGACGATGGAGGAGGCCAGGCGCTACATGGCGGAGGGGCACTTTAAGGCAGGTAGCATGGGTCCGAAGGTGCAGGCCTCCATCAACTTCGCATCCGTCGGCGGGCTTGCGATAATCGCATCCCTTGACCGGTGCCTGGACGCACTTGACGGCAGGAGCGGCACAAGGATCTCCGGGTAGGAAGGAGTTCATCCAGGTAGGAAAGCTCTAGAGACGGAAGCGGGGAGAGCCTATGGACTTCCTCGTCAGAGGGGGACTTGTGATAACCGAGAGCGGTGAGTTTCGGGCAGATGTCGCCGTAGACGGGGAGAAGATCGTTTCTGTCGGGGAGAGCCTGCCGCGTACGCCTGAAGCAGTGGTGCTGGACGCATCCGGGAAATACGTGGTCCCCGGGGTCATCGACGCGCACACCCACTTCGCCCTTCGCTCGCGCGGGACCGTCACCGCCGACGACTTCGCCTCTGGGACGCAGGCTGCAGCGTGCGGTGGGGTGACGACTGTTATCGATTTCGCGGACCAGGTCCCGGGGATTCCGATGGCTCGGGCGGCCCAGGCCCGCATCGATGAGGCGAAGAGCGGCGCGGCCGTAGACTTCGCTCTGCATATGACGGTCACGAGCGCGCCCGAGGACCTCGCTGGCGAAATGAAAGGGCTCGCCGAGATGGGAGTGGGCGCCGTCAAGCTCTTCACCACTTATCGGGCCGCAGGGTATCTCCTGGACGATGCCGATTTCCTGGCCGTGGCGAGGGCTGCCAGCCAGGCCGGCCTCCTGGTGACCGTGCATGCAGAAGACAATGAAACGGTCGAGCGAATCGAGGCTGTGCTGAGGGCGGAAAGGAAAACCTCGCCTGCCTACCATGCCGCATCGAGGCCGTCCGCAGCCGAGGCTCTAGCGATACGCAGGGTGTCGGATCTCCTGGGAAAGCTTGGGATACCCGTGTATTTCGTCCATGTGTCGAGCGGCGCCGGGCTTGAGGCGGTACGCGAGGCGAGGCGGCTCGGGTATACGGTTTACGCTGAGACTTCGCCGCATTACCTCTTGCTTACAAGCGACGTGTATTCTCAGGACAAGGCCCGGGAGTTCATCATGACCCCGCCGCTCCGGACCGCCGGGGACTGCGCTGCGCTCTGGGATGGTGTGCTGAACGGCGAGGTTGAAACCATCGCCACCGACCACTGTGCTTTCACGAGGGAGCAGAAGTCGCTCGGCGAGACATGCTTTGACGTTCTTCCAGGGATCCCCGGGGTCGAGACGCTGCTCTGCCTCGTCCATCATGAAGGGGTGGTGCGGCGCGGCATGGCCCTTCGGGACATGGTGAAGGTGCTTTCGTATAATCCCGCCAGGCTTTTCCGTCTGTATCCACGTAAGGGGACGATCGCGCCTGGCGCCGATGCGGACATCGTGATATTCGATCCGGCGTGGTCTCGCACGCTCTCAGCGGAGATCCTCCGCTCCAAGGCGAAATACACGCCGTATGAAGGGGTGAGGGTACAGGGCTATCCCAGAACCGTCATGGTCCGGGGCAGGATCGTATACACGAACGAACAGTTCGTGGGAGCCCCCGGCGGCGGCAAGTTCATCGCTACGGAGTCCTGAGCGAAGCTGATGAGCGAAGCGGGGTGTGAAGTGGGTATATTGCGAGAAGTGGGCGTGTGCGAAGTCGGTATGTGAAGTGGGCGTACGGGATACATAGAAATCCCCGTTACTCAGGCCTCATAGGCCGGGGAATAGCGTGAGTTTGCGGCGACCAGCTGACCTGCCGGGGGGTTGACTATAACGGGCGAGGCAGCACGGATTCACGAGTTCAGAGGCAAGGGTTTAGGAGGGATAGGCTTGGACTTTGACAGGGAACTGGCGGTCAAAATCGCAGACGCAGCACAAGCATGTAGGGACAGCATCGTTACATTCCTTCGGGAACTCATCGCCATACCAAGCACCAGCACGAAGGAAGGCGACTGCATCAGGCGAATCCGCGGCGAGATGGTGAAGGTCGGGTTCGATGACGTAAGGATAGATGCCATCGGCAACGTCATCGGCACTATGGGCAAGGGTCCGCGAAAGATCCTGTATGACTCCCATATTGATACCGTAGGCGTCGGGGACCGTAGCGCCTGGAAATGGGACCCGTTCTCAGGCAAATACGAGGGGGGCGTCGTATACGGGCGCGGCGCGTCGGATAACAAAGCCGCCATCGCGTGTATGGTTTGGGGCGCCAGGATCATGAAGGACCTCGGTCTCCTTCCCGGCGACGCCACGCTTTATGTCGCAGGCATCGTGCAGGAAGAGGATTGCGACGGGTGGGCGGTCCACGAGATGATCACCACCCAGGGGGTCCATCCCGAGTGCGTGGTGCTGGGCGAGTGCACTAACCTGCAGATAAACCGCGGCCAGCGCGGCAGGTGTGAGATCAAGGTTACCACCAAGGGGGTGTCCTGTCACGCGAGCGCGCCCGAGCGCGGCGTGAACGCCATCTACAAGATGATGCCAATAGTAGCGGGGATCGAGAAGCTGCATGGGAACTTGAAGGACGACCCGTTCCTCGGGCCGGGGTCGATTGCGGTGACGGCCGTCGAGTGCAAGGGCGGATCCCTCAATGTTGTCCCTGACGAGTGTACTATTTACGTAGATAGGCGCATGACTGCGGGGGAAACGACCGAGTCCTCCATCGATGAGATCCGAGCGCTTCCCGGCGCCGAAGACGCTGAGGTGAGCCTCCTCACCTACGCTTCGCCGAGCTACACAGGATATCGGCCAAACTGGCAGAAATACTTCCCCACATGGGTACTGGAGGAAGATCATCCCCTGGTCCAGGCGGGCGTGCGGTGCGGCGAGGCTCTGTTCGGCGTGCGGCCCGGGACGAGTAAGTGGGTATTCTCGACCGATGGCACCGCCACCATGGGGCGGCTTGGCATCCCGACGATCGGGTTCGGCCCGGGGGAGGAGAGGCACTCGCATTCCGTGGACGACCAGGTGAGCGTGGAACACCTTGTGAAATCCGCCATGTTCTATGCGTTGTTCCCGGCCGTGTACTGTGAGATAACCAAATGAAGAGGTTGGCGGTTCCGGCGGGCGACCCCTCTTCTTGGTCACCAGCTCCTGCGGTCACCAACTCCGACGGCCGAACAGGCGGGGTCGGCCGGTTTCGGAGAGGATGCCCGAACGGAACCGCCACCTAAGACCAATGGAGAGGTAACAGGAGATACACACTGCGGGGTTCCCGCGGGAGCCTGACGGGAGACAGGGACTGCCCGCCAGGAATGGCTGAAAGCGGACGTGCGATAGCAATGCCTGGCAGAACCGGGCATGTTTTCGGAACTTAAGGAGGGAAAGGTAATGCATTCGCTACTGCGTGGGAAGCACTTTATAACAACTCAGGAATGGACCCGAGAGGAACTGGAGATGGTCCTTGATGTCGCATGGGACCTCAAGAAGCTCTTTGCGCTCGGGGTCCCTCATCGGTACCTTCAGGACAAGACTCTCTTCATGATGTTCTTCGAACAGTCCACGAGGACCAGGAACTCATTCGAAGCGGGCATGACCCAGCTCGGAGGCCATGCTCACGATCTTACCCCAGACAAGCTGCAGATAAGCCATGGAGAGGCCGCCAAAGACACCGCGATGGTCCTCAGCAGGTACGGCCACGGCATAGCTATAAGAAACTGCTTCTTCGGAATCGGCAACAAGTACATACGGGAGGTCGCGCGGTGGTCGAGCGTTCCTGTGTTCAACATGCAGTGCGATATCTACCATCCGTGCCAGGCGCTCGGCGACCTCATGACTATAAGGGAGAGGTTCGGAGACATGCGCGGCCGCAAGTTTGTGATCTCGTGGGCGTATGCCCCGAGCTACATGAAGCCCATGTCTGTGCCTCAGTCTTTGATCCTTTTGATGCCGAGGTTCGGGATGAACGTGACGCTCGCACATCCGCCGGAGTTCAAGCTGATGCCCGAGATAATGAAGCAGGCGGAGGAGAACGCGAGGCTCGCCGGGGTCAAGTTCGAGGTTACCGACGACATGGACGCTGCTTTCGAGGGGGCGCACGTGGTTTACCCGAAGAGCTGGGGCGCTCTCATGACCACCCAGGACAAGGACGAGTCCATGGCCATCGCGAAGAAGTACACGAGCTGGATCTGCGACGAGAGGCGTATGAACCTCACGGCGCCCGACTCCGTCTATATGCACTGCCTGCCGGCTGATAGGGGCTTCGAGGTTACTGACGCGGTCATCGATGGAGAGCATTCGATCGTCTTTGACGAGGCCGAGAACAGGCTCCACGTTGAGAAGGCGCTTATGGCGCTTTGCATGGGCGGGCGGCCGTAGGAGCCAATAGAGAACTCCGCAAGGCTTGGAGACATGAGGGGTCCTTCTGGGGGGAAGTCGGGTGATGGCGATGAGTAACGTGTCTGGTGCATGCGGCGGGGGCGAGGCTTCCCGGCCGAAGGCGAGCTTTAACGTGAGCGTGTTCGTAAACGGGGAGCGCGTCGAACGGGAAGTTCTGGCATCCCGCACCCTGCTGGAGTTTCTCCGCGAGGATCTTGGCCTCACCGGCACGAAGGAAGGTTGCGGCAAGGGCGAGTGCGGCGCATGCACGGTCCTTCTCGATGGGGCACCCGTCAATTCCTGCCTGGTGCTGGCGTATCAGGCAGACGGGCGTTCGGTTACGACCATCGAGGGACTGGCGCAGGATGGCAGCCTGCATCCGATTCAGGAAGCGTTCGTGACGGAGGGCGCGGTGCAATGCGGGTTCTGCACGCCTGGCATGATCCTGGCTGCGAAGGCCCTTTTGGATACCAATCCCGCCCCCTCCAGGGAGGAAATCCGCCGCGGAATCTCGGGGAACCTGTGCAGGTGCACGGGCTATGCGAAGATAATCAAAGCCATCGAGGTGGCCGCCGGAGAGCTAGCCCGCCGCCGATCGGGAGAGCAGGGGGCTCCATGCAGGGAAGACGGAGCGGTCGCTGCCCCCGGAGCGAGATGATAACCGCAATCATCCTGGCTGCTGGGGAGTCGCGCCGCATGGGGACGTTGAAGCAGGTGCTGCCATGGGGCGACGCGACAGTGGTCGAAGCAACGGTTGACGCGGCGCAGAGAGCGACGGAAGTTGACGAGGTTGTGGTCGTGATCGGGCACGAGGCCCAGGCGGTACGGGCTGCGCTTGAAACTCGCACTCGTCCGAAGATGCGCATCGTCGTCAATCCCCACTATCACCTGGGCATGCTCTCGTCGGTGAAAGCTGGAGTGAGGGCGCTCGAGCCTTGCGTAGAGGCATTCCTTGTGGCCCCTGCCGATCAGCCCGGGATCCGCCCTGAGGTTTACGACCGGGTTGTGCGAGCATATCGGAAGCTTGGCCCGCAGGCGCAGATCGTGGTGCCCGTGTGCGGCAGGAAGGGCGGGCATCCGACGCTTTTCGCCGCTGGCCTGTGCCAGGAGATCCTGGACCTGCCTCATTGTGGAGAAGGCCTCCGGGACATTCTACGAAAGCACGAGGGCAAGGTAGCCCGCGTTGAGGTCGGGGATCTTACCGTAGCAGAGGACCTCGATACCATGGAGGAATACGAGCGGGCCCTGCGACGCACCTCGTGCCATTAGCGACAAGGCACCACCGCGCGAGCCCGAGACGCAAAACGCACAGATCGACTCGTCCGCTCACCCTGCACGGTGTGGCGCTGGCATGGCGGAGGAAGGTGGCAAGATAGTTGCGGGTGAAGTTGGTCATTCGCAACTTCAAGGCTACTCATCTATAGTCAGAAGGGAGACGATGACGATCCACCCTGCGGATTCTGTAACCATCTACAAAGAAATAGCGCGGCTCATCGATGAAGGACGCTACGCTGCTCTTGCCACCGTTATCATGACGGAGGGGTCTTCACCGGGCCTGCCAGGCTTCAAGATGCTTGTTTTCCCTGATGGGACTTCTCTCGGTACGGTAGGCGGCGGCGCGCTCGAAGCGAAGATCATCCGTGAGGCAATAGAGGCTCTGGCTGGGGATTCCCCGAGGTTGATAGAGGTAGGGCTCGCGCCGGGCCCTCAGGACAACCTCGGGATGATATGTGGCGGCCTCGCCAGGGTTTACATCGAGCCCATCATCCCAAAACCGAAGGTCTTGGTGTTCGGGGCGGGCCATGTTGGCGCTGCGGTTGCACACATCGCAAGCGTCGCCGGGTTCCGGGTGGTCGTGGTCGATGACAGGTCGGAGTTCGCCGACCCTGAGAAACTTGTGGCTGACGAAGTCGTCGTTTCCGGCTTTTCAGAGGCCGCCAGGGATGTGCCTGTGGATACAAACACTTACGTAGTCATCGTGACGCGCGGCCATGCCTACGACAGAGAGGTGCTCGCCGGGTGCCTCAGGCGCGAGCCTCGTCCTGCGTACATCGGGATGATCGGCAGCAAAGCCAAGGTCCGTGCGACTTTCGATGCCCTGCTGAGCGAGGGGTTTTCCAAGGAAGACATCGCAAGGGTGCACGCTCCGATCGGGTTGGACATCGGCGCGAGGTCGGCTCAAGAGATCGCGGTAGCCATCGTGGCGGAGATCATCGCTGTTAAGAGTGGGAAGACGCAGGTTTGAACTACGAGGTTTAGGTAACGAGGAGGCGTCTGCGCATGGGTGTTCGGGCAAAGATGCAGGAGCTTGCGCTGGAGGAACGAAGAACAGGGTTCAAAGAAGTCGAACGGGGGCTTGCGCTGCACCATGCCCTGGCTGAGGCCTCCAGGTGCCTCTTCTGCCACGATGCGCCGTGCGTTGCGGGATGCCCCGCCGGGGTGGACGTGGTCGGGTTTATCCGGAGGCTCAAGACGAGGAACTTTGTGGGCGCCGCACGGCTCATAAGGGAGTCCAACATCTTCGCGGGCGTGTGCGCCAGGGTCTGTCCGGCGGAGGAACTCTGCGAGAAGCGTTGCTCCAGTACGAACCTGTCAGAGCCGATAGCGATTGCTGCACTCCAGCGGTTTGTCACCGACGAAGAACAGAAGCGGGGCATTCGCCTGCCCCAAGCGGGCGCGCCAACAGGGAAGCGTGTTGCCGTGATAGGGTCCGGTCCCGGGGGCCTTGCGTGCGCGCACGAGCTTGTGAGGTTCGGCCACGCCGTGACGGTGTTCGAGGCCGAGCGCGAGCCCGGCGGCCTGCTGGTCCACGGAATACCCAGGTACAGATTACCGCGAGAGGTCGTGGACGCCGAAATCGCCGCTGTGTTCGCGGCCGGCGTCGAACTTGTGACAGGCATCCGCATCGGTCAGGATGTTACGGCTGAGGGACTCCGGAAAGGCTACGATGCGGTGTTCGTCGCAACAGGGCTTGGGTACCAATCCGTACTGGGGATCCCCGGGGAGGAACTACCGGGCGTGCTTCAGGCTGGCGAATTCCTGAAGAAGGTGGCACTCGGAGAGAACGTGCGCCTGTCAGGCAAGGTGGCCGTCATCGGCGGCGGCAACGTCGCGATGGACGTGGCCTGCTCGGCGATACGCTGCGGCGCCGGGGAAGTCGTGGTCCTGTACCGTCGTTCCCGGGATGAAATGCCAGCGTGGAGTCGTGAATACGAATTCGCTGCCGAGGAAGGCGTGAAGTTCGAATTCCTCACGGCCCCGCTGAGATTTGTTGCCAGGGATGGGCAGGTCGGCGCGGTCGAATGCGCATCGACGCGTCTCGGCGAGCCGGATGCAAGCGGCAGGCGCAGGCCCGAAATCATTCCCGGGAGCGAGCATATGATCGAGGTGCAAAGAGTGATAGTGGCGACAGGCCAGGCCCCACATCCAGGTCTTGCTGCGCTGTTCGGTGGGCTCAAAACCGGGCAGAAGGGCGAGCTTGAGGTATCCGCCGAAACTCAGATGACATCGGTGGAAGGCGTGTTTGCCGGCGGGGACGCTGCAAACGGCGGGACGACCGTAGTCCAGGCCGTTGCAGAGGGCAAGAAAGGGGCAAGGGCTATCGACGCTTATCTCATGCGGGGGTGAACCCGGGCATGGGCTGGATGGCCAGGCAAAGAAGAGCATACCTTTTCGCCTCCCTGGCGCGGTCGGGCGACCAGGCGGCGGTTACGCACTACGATGTGTCCGTGCGTAGCGACGTGGAGTTGGGGAACATCGAGGCCACCGCCGTCCTCGTCCTCAAGGCCCTTGTGTCGGGCGTGGCGAAACACTGCTTTCTTCTGAACAGCGGGCTCGTGTTGCGCGCCGTCGCCATGGATGGGGTGCGGCTCGAGGTGCGCGAACTCGAACTTGCAGATGCGCCTGGGCTTAAGGCCCTGTGGGTCCACCTGCCCCGGCCGCTCGAAGAAGGCCAGGAAGTCCGGCTTGCGTTCGTGTACGCAGGCCGGCCCACAGGAGGCAGGTGGGCTCACATCGACGAGAACGGCTTGCGCCTCTCACGCAGGGCAGCGTGGTACCCTGTGGGGGCTGGTTTTGATACGTTTACTACTCGCGTCGCGTGCGCCACACGTCCGGGCCAGGTTGCGGTTACAGACGGAGACCTCGTATTGACATCCCAAACCGGGGGCCAGGCGGTTTACGTGTGGGAAGCTCGCGAGCCTATCTCCGGCCTGGCACTCACGTCCGGCCAGTTTGTTGCGGAGTGCAGGACTCATAGAGGCGTGGAGCTCGAGCTTTATCTCGGGCAGAAGCTTAGAGAGCAAGCTGCGCCGGCGATGGACCTCTTCTGCGGTGTGATAGATGCATACGCCTCCATGCTCGGGGAGCCACAGGTCCGACGGTTTACTGCCGTCCTGCGCCGTCAATACCCGGGCGACGAACACCTTGTCAGGATGGTTGCGGCTCTTGCCCACGAGACCGCCCACATCTGGTGGGGGAGCCCCATATCTGTCGGGTTCCCTGATACGTGGTTTCACGAGGCGCTGGCGCGAACCATGGCGTACGAAACCGTGGGACGGGTGCTCGGAGACGAAGCCAGGGCCATGCTTGTTCATGAGGAGATCGACCGGTGGGCTGCAGATTCGGCCATAGGCTCCGGCCAGGAGGAAAGCGTGCTCCTGTGGGCGAAGTGCCGCGTGCCCGATGCTCCGAGGCCTATATGTATCAGGGCCGCGCTGGCGCTGAGGCTGCTCCACTACGTTCTCGGGGACGAGGCTTTCTTCGAAACGCTGAGACGGCACGTGTCCCTTTACCGGGCGAAGCCTTCCGGGCTTTCAGAGTTTGTCAAGGTGGCGGAAAGAGTGTCCGGAAAGGACGTCGATGGCTTCATGAGGCAGTGGCTCGGAACGACTGCCGCGTTCGCGTACGAGATAGCCCGGGCCCGCTGCTCCGAGAAACCCGGCGGCGGGTTTGTGACGAGGTTTACCCTTGTTAACATGGGCGACACCGCGGGCGCCGTGCCGGCGGACGTCCTTCTCGTCGGGGATAGAGGCGTTGCGTCCAGGGAGAAGGTCACGCTGACCGGCAGGGATCAGGTGCTGATGATTTGCAGCGGGCACCGGGTCAATGCGGTCGTCCTGGATCCTGACGCCTATCTCCCCAACAGGAGTTGGCGCAACTGCCGGGCGGAACTTGCGGCCACCGCGTCTACGAAAGGCGGGACTCGCCCTTGATGCGTCCTGGAAGCAAGCGCAGACTCCGAAGCTATACGAAACACACTTGTCGTGAGATACACTTACCTGGGAGGGATTGGAGTTGGCCGATTTATCGATTGAGTTCTGTGGAGTGAAGTTCCCCAACCCGTTCACGCTCGCTGCAGCGCCGCCTACTGACAACGCAGAGATGGTCGCGAGGGCGTTCGAGGCTGGCTGGGGAGGGGCGGTCCTGAAGACAACGTCAGTCGAAAGCGAAATAGTCGAGCTTGTTTACCCTATGATGGCAGGGCTGGACTATGAGGATAAGAAGCTCATAGGGCTGGAGAACATCGACCTCATCTCCGAGCGTCACATCGACCAGGTGGAGAAGGACGTAGCAGCCCTCAAGAGAGAGTTTCCCGACAGGGTGGTCGGCGCCAGCATAATGGGGGCCAAGAAGGAGGATTGGCAGGAGCTTGTCCGACGGCTCGAGGCGGCCGGGGTGGACTTCATTGAGTGCAGCTTCTCATGCCCTCACGGGATGCCCGAGCGGGGCATGGGCTCCACCATCGGCCAGGACCCCGAACTCACCGAGCGCACGGCCCGCTGGGTCAAGGAAGCTGCAACGAGGGTCCCCATCATCATCAAGCTTACCCCGCAGATTGCGGATATCACCGCGGCTGCTCGCGCTGTGAAGAGGTCCGGCGCGGACGGCGTGTGCGCCATCAACACTCTGAAGAGCCTCATCGGCATCGACCTTGACACGTTCGTGCCATATCCGAATGTGGGCGGGTACTCGACCTTCGGCGGATACTCGGGCCCAGCGATCAAGCCCGTCGCACTCCGGTGCGTAGCCGAGATAGCCAAGGCTGTTGACATCCCCATTGCAGCTGCCGGCGGCATCACCACGTGGAGAGACGCGGTGGAGTTCCTCCTGGCCGGCGCGACAAACCTTCAGATCTGCACGGCGGTGATGCGCCACGGCTACAGGATCATCGAAGACCTCATCGATGGTCTCGACGTTTACCTCGAGGAGAAGGGTATGAGCTCCGTGCGGGATCTTGTCGGCCGCTCTCTGCCCTTCATAGTGGAGCACTCGCATCTGTCAAGGCAGCACAAGGTTGTTGCTAGCGTCAACCATGAGACGTGCGTGAAGGACGATCTTTGCTACATAGCGTGCAGGGACGGAGGGCACCAGGCAATAGAGCTTGACGAGAACCGGCTTCCCAGAGTGAACGAGGATAAGTGCAAAGGTTGCGGCATGTGCGCGACGGTGTGCCCGGTTTATGATTGCATACGGCTCAAGCCAAAGGTGGGTGTGGCGTGAAAACCTTTCATGCTGTGATCCCAGAAAGCCTCGACGAGGCTGTGGGCTTTCTTGCTCGCTTCGGCCCTGAGGCGAAAGTCATCGCCGGGGGCACCGACCTCGTCGTCGAGATGAAGGAGGACAAGCGGTCTCCGGGCGTGCTCGTGGACATAAGCCAGCTTTCCGAGCTTCGCGGGATCAGAGTTCAGGGGGACGCGGTGCGGGTCGGCGCGCTTGTCACGCACGCCGAGGTTGCCGGGTCGCCCCTCGTAAGAAGCGCCGCCCCGCTGCTTGCCGAGGCTTGCGGGCAGATAGGCTCGCCCCAGATAAGGGCTCGCGGCACCATCGGCGGCAACCTCTGCACGGCCTCGCCTGCAGGAGATTGTATCCCTCCTCTTTTCGCGCTGGAGGCATCGGTCGAAGTTGCCGGTCAAGGCGGAACACGGACTGTAGACGTGGAGTCGTTCTTCGTGGGTGTGAAAAAGTCTGCGCTAGCTCCCGACGAGATCGTCCTTGGAGTGAGGTTCCCTGCGCTAGGTGCCGACTACGTTTCGTTCTTCCGCAAGCTGGGGCAGAGGAAATCGCTTGCGATATCTGTTGTGAGCGTGGCATTTGTCGCAAGGCGCGTCCGGCCCGACGTGTTCGAAGACGTGAGGGTCGCCCTGGGCGCAGTTGCACCGACGGTTGTCAGGGCTCGCACCGTGGAGAAGGCTCTCGACGGGAAGAGGCTGGACACAGAGACCGCAAGGCATGTGTCGAAGCTGGCATTCCGCGACTGCGTGCCGATAACAGACATTAGAGGATCGCAGGGCTATCGGCAGGAGATGGCGTGTAACCTGTTGTACGAGGGCCTGGTGGATCTTTTGTAGGGGCATTTTCAAGGTGGGTTTTCTGTCGCCGAAGGGAGGTCACGGGGAATTGAAGGTCAACGTCGTGCTATTTGGGACTATGAGGAAGTACGCGAGCGAAGACAAGTTTCAGATGGAGTTCGACGAAGGCGCGAAGCTGGGCGACCTCCTTGACCGCCTGAAGATCGAGGACAGGATATACCTTATCGTCCTCGTAAACGGCCGGCGCGCGGACGAGGACACCCCTCTTTCGGAGGGGGCAAACGTGCACATTCTCACCCCAGTCGGAGGCGGCTGAGTGGATCCGAGGCCGGGAGGCGCACGAGGAGGGGTAACGCTTATGAATGAGTCCAGATGGGTTGGTGCCCGGGTCGCGCGGATCGACGCCAGGGACAAGGTCACGGGCAAACTCAAGTTCATGTCGGATCTTTCCTTTCCGGATATGCTCTGGGGTGCGGTCCTGCGGAGCCGGTACCCGCATGCCCTGATAAAAAAGATCGATATCTCGAAAGCGAAGGCAATGGATGACGTGGTCGCAGTGCTCACTCACGGAGACGTCCCGGGGCTGAATGGCTTTGGCATAGTCATCCCCGATCAGCCCGTGCTTTGCTTCGACAAGGTGCGGTACATGGGAGATGCTGTCGCGCTCGTGGCGGCGACGACGAAGGAAGCGGCCCATGCGGCGCTCAGGGCGATAGAGGTGGAGTATGAACCCCTGCCCGTCGTGGACGACCCTGAAGAAGCCATGCTCGACTCCTCTCCGAAGGTGCACGCCGAAGGAAACATACATAGCCACATCAAGGTGGAGCGCGGTGACGTGGATGCCGCGTTCAGGGAAGCCGCGGTGGTTGTTGAGAACACTTATTACACGCCCAGGCAGATGCACGCCTTCATGGAAACGGAGAGCGGCGTCGGTGCTATTGACGCGGATGGAAACATCACCATCTGGTGCGGAAGCCAACACCCTTTCAGGGACCAGCTCCAAATAGCGCGGGCTCTCGGCATGAACCCCAAGAAGATTCAGGTGGTGTCAACGCCGGCGGGCGGGGCTTTCGGCGGCAAAGACGAGATCACCGTCCAGATTTACCTGGCTTTGCTTGCGCTGCGGACCGGCCGCCCCGTAAAGATGGTGCTCTCGCGCGAAGAGTCGGCGGTTGCAGGGATGAAACGCCATCCCATGAAGATTCGTATGAAAACGGCGGCCTCCGCCGACGGGACGCTCCTCGCGAATGAGGTGCGTATCGTGGCTGACACCGGTGCGTATGCCTCCCTGGGAGGGCCGGTTGTGAACCTCGCAGTTGAGCACTCGTGCGGCGTGTACCGGTTACCCAACGTAAGGCTGGAAGGTTTCTGCGTTTACACCAACAACGGCCTGGCCGGAGCGTTCAGGGGCTTTGGCGCAAACCAGGTGATATTCGCGCTGGAAACCCAGGTGGATATGATCGCGGAGAAGCTCGGCATGGATAGACTTGAGTTCCGACGCAAGAACGCCCTCCGCCACGGGGATGTGGCGCCTCTCGGACATACGATGACGGCTTCCGTCGGCGCCCTTGCCACGCTCGATGCCGCGTCGCGGTGCGACCTGTGGGTGCGACGCGAGGAGTTCAAGGCAAGCTCCTCTGCGCCGTATAAGAAGCGTGGCGTGGGCCTAGCCACGGAGCTTCATGGCTGTGGGCTCGGCGTGGGCCTGCCCGACTACGGGGCGGCGACCATAGAGCTTCTTCCCGATGGGCGGTTTGCCGTGGGCGTGAGCTGCCCTGAGATCGGGCAGGGCAACACCACGGCGTTCGTGCAGATGGCCGCGGACAGCCTCGGCTGTTCGCCCGCGGACATCGTCGTGATCTCCGGCGACTCGAAGCGAACGCTCGATTCGGGCACGTCCACGGCCTCGCGGTCAGTCTATACCGGCGGGAACGCCATCCGGTCGGCTGCGGAGTGGATGCGCAAGACCCTCGCCGTCCTTGCAGCCGATGTGTTGGGCGCGCCCCGCGAGGAGATCGTCTTTCGGGAGGGCGCGGTGCTGGTGAAGTCCGACCCGGCGAAGCGCCTCCCGTATCGGGAAATAGCGCGCATTGCAACGAGCCGGGGCGAGACGCTGAAAGCCGAGGGCGATTTCATCTGGCCTGTTGCGGACAAAGGAGTGGAAGGGTGTTTTGGGCTGCCGCACTTGATTTATTCGTACATTACCCAGATCGCGCTCGTGGAGGTCGACACCCTCACAGGGATGACTGAAGTCCTGAAAGTGACGTCCATCCCCGACCCGGGCAAGGCCATAAACCCCCAGGGCATCGAGGGGCAATCGGAAGGCGGCGTCGTCATGGGCACGGGTTACGCCCTGACCGAGGACACCATCATCGAGAAGGGCATCACGATGACGCCGAACTTCTCCACATATATAATCCCCACCAGCATGGACGCGCCGGAGATCGAGACGATCATCGTGGAAGAGGAGGAACCCTCGGGGCCGTTCGGCGCCAAGGGCATCGGCGAGGCCGTGTGTGTCCCCATAACACCTGCCATCACTAATGCTATCCACGATGCCACGGGTGTGTGGCTCACGCGCATCCCGGCCACGTCGGAGAGGGTATACATGGCGCTTAAGGAGAGAGCCGGGTAGCCCTGATGTGCGATTCCATGGCATCTTGGCGGGATAAGTGCGAGAGGGGGGAGAGAAGGGCGAATGGGGACGACCAATGATAGAATCGTAAGAACCATCGTGAACCGCCCGGCGAGGCGGGTGGATGCGGTTGAGAAAGTGACAGGCAGGGCCCGGTTCGCAGCTGACCTCTTTTTTGATGGGATGCTCCATGCCCGTGTGCTGCGCGCGAGGTTTCCGCACGCGAGGATCCTCAGTATCGACACGAGGGAAGCCGAACGGGTGCCTGGAGTCGTTGCCGTCGTCACCCATGCGGACATCCCGGGGGCGAGGGCTTTCGGACCGGTTCGCCAGGATATGCCCGTATTTGCCTTCGAGAAGACGAGGTACCTGGGCGATGGCGTGGCGATGGTTGTAGCTGCGACACCGGTAGCCGCCGAGCGGGCGCTGTCACAGATTCGCGTCGAGTACCAAGAGCTTCCGGCGGTATTTTCCCCGGAGGACGCCCTGGCGAAGGGTGCCCCGGTCCTGCACGAAGGCTTCCCGGACAACATCGTGAACCACTACCCTGTCCGGAAAGGCGATGTCGAGGCGGGGTTTGCAGCTTCCGACCTCGTCCTTGAGAGGGAGTACCGCACTCAGTTCGTTGAGCATGCATACATCGAGCCCGAGGCAGCGGTGGCCGTGCCGAACCCGAGCGAAGGGTCGGTCACCATCTACGGCTCCATCCAGAATCCGTTCACCGCGAGGCGCGTAGTGGCGCAGGTCCTCGGGGTGAGCCTCAACAAGGTCCGGGTGATCCAGTGCACAATGGGTGGGTCCTTCGGGGGCAAGGATGACATCATGTCGTGCATGTGTGCGCGGGTAGCGGTTGCGGCCATGAAGACCGGGCGACCCGTCAAGATGGTGAACACGCGCGAAGAGTCCATCGTCGAAAGCTACAAGCGCCACCCGTACTTCATGAGGTATAAGGTTGGAGTTAAGAAAGATGGCAGGCTCCAGGCCATGGAGATATACATCCTCGCCGATGCCGGGGCTTATGCCTCTATGACGCCGTTCGTCACGTGGCGGTCTGCTGTTCAGGCGACAGGGCCGTACGAGATCTCCAATGTCAAGACCGACGTATACGGGGTCTTCACGAACAACACCTACACGGGCGCGATGAGGGGGTTCGGGAGCCCGCAAATCATCTTCGCGCAGGAATCGCTCATGGACGAGCTTGCCACGGAGCTCGGCATGGACCCGCTTGATCTTCGCATCAAGAACGGGTTCCGCAAGGGCTCGGTCACAGCAAGCGGGCAGGTGCTTGATGAGCACAAGGTTAGCTTGATAGAGGTAATGGAAAAGGCTGCAGACGCCATCGGGTACCGCGAGAAGCGGAAAGCCTATCCAGGGCCGACGGGGAGGGGCTCGAAGGTTCGGGGTGTAGGCCTTGCGGCGAGCTATCGCGGCGTGAGCCTGGGCGCGGAAGGAATCGATGCTACGGGGGCCATTGTGTCGGTTCAACAAGACGGAAGCGTTTACTTGTACGCGGGCCTTGCCGAGAATGGCCAGGGGTTGCGCACGATCTTTACGCAGATCGCCGCCGAGGAGCTTGGATGCAACCTGGAGGACGTGGTGTTCATGGACACCGACACCTCGCTCATCCCCGACGGCGGGCCGACCGTGGCCTCAAGGAGCACCACCATGGGCGGAAACGCCGTGCGGGATGCTGCCCGCAAAGTGAGGGAAACGCTCCTCGGGGTCGCCGCTGAGCTGTTAGGCGCGTCGAGCGGAGAGATCATAAGCTCCGGCGGAAAGGTGTTTGTTGCTGAAGATCCCGCGCGAAGCGTTGACTTTCGTGAGGTCGCCCGGGCAGCGTATAACCGGGGCGAGCTCATGGCCGCATTCGGCTGGTACCGCGCTCCGAAGGTCTCGTGGGACGAGGAGACCGGCCAGGGCAAGGCCTATTTCACGTACGTGTACGGTTGCCAGGCTGCTGAGGTCGAGGTGGATACCGAGACAGGCAAGGTCAGGGTGCTGAAGGTAGCTGCAGCGCATGATGTGGGACGAGCGATCAACCCTGCCACGGTGGAAGGGCAGATATACGGTGGAGTAGCCATGGGCATGGGATACGGTACTCTTGAGGAGGTCGAGATGGTAAAGGGAGTAACGAGAACCCAGAACTTCGACGAGTACCTCATCGCGACATCCATGGACGTTCCCGAAGTGATTCCTGTCATAGTCGAGAATCCCGATTCCTACGGCCCGTATGGGGCGAAAACCATCGGCGAGCCCACGTGCGAGCTGCTTGCCCCCGCCGTTGCGAACGCCGTGTACCATGCTACCGGCAGGAGGATCCGGGAGCTACCGCTGGATCTCGAGAGGGTGCTTCTTGGGCGGTCCCTCAAAGCTACTCGGGGCAGGAGGGGGAGTGAAGGGGCATGAGCTTGGGATATGTGCTTCCCGAAAGCCTAAGCGAGGCGAGCAAGTTCCTGCGCGAGCATAAGCAAGATGCCAGAATCGTCGCTGGCGGCACCGATGTCATGGTCCAACTCCGAAGGGGCGGAATAGAGGGCAAAGGAGGCCCCCGCTGGCTTGTGGACATTACGCGGATCCCGGGATTGGCTTACATACGAGCCGAGGGCGACGTAATAAGGATTGGAGCCATGACAACCCATGCCGAGATCGCCCGAAGTCCCCTTATTAGGGAAAGATCGCCCCTCCTTGCAGAAGCGTGTGCGAGCATCGGATCTCCCCAGATCCGGGCAAGAGGCACGATCGGCGGGAACATCATGAATGCTTCGCCCGCTGCGGACTCCATTCCCGCGTTTGTGGCTCTCTCGGCAAGAGTCCGGCTGGCAGGCCCTGAAGGAGTCCGCGACGCCGCCATCTCAGACGTATTTGACGGACCCTACAAGACCACGGTGCAACCTGGCGAGATCCTTGTCGAGGTGCATTTTAACGCGCTCACAGCAGGATGGTCCTCGGCCTTCGTGAAACTGGGTAGGAGGGAAGCCCTGGCCATCGCGCGGCTCAGCGTGGCGGTTGTTGTCGAGCGGGACTCCACGGGACGCGTATCAAGGGCTTCGATAGCTCCGGGAGCGTGCCTCCCGATGCCGTCGCGCGTAGCCCCTGCGGAGGCTATAGTTGTCGGCAAAGTCGCTGACGAGGAGGTTGTGAAATCCGCCGCGCGTGAAGTGGCCGAGGAGATGGTGCGAAGGACGGGGGTGCGGTGGTCTACGGAATACAAGAAGCCTGTGGTAGAGGCCCTCACAAGGCGCGCCATCTGGAAGGCTTTGGGGGTGGATGCGCATTGAAGAAAGTCGAGCCAGGGGCCAGGACGACGATATCGTTCAAGGTGAACGGCAAGAGGGTCGAGGTTGAGGCGTCCGGCAAGGACAGGCTCATAGACGTGCTCCGCGAGGCCTTGAGGCTCACCGGCACGAAAGAAGGCTGCGGCATCGGCGAGTGCGGCGCGTGCACGGTGCTTCTCGACGGAAAGCCGGTGAACTCGTGCCTGGTGCCGGCGTTCCAGGTGGAAAACAGGGAAGTGGAGACCGTTGAAGGCCTTGCGAGGGACGGCGTGCTCCACCCGCTGCAAGAGGCGTTCGTGGAGCACACTGCGGTCCAGTGCGGGTTCTGCACGCCGGGCATGCTCATGTCCGCGCTGGCGCTCTTGCGCGAGAACCCGCAGCCGACCAGGGAGGACATAGCGCGAGCCATTTCCGGCAACCTCTGCAGGTGCACGGGGTATCACCAGATCATAGCGGCTGTAGAGGCGGCTGCGAAGAAGATGAGAGCTCTGGCTGAGGGGGGAGACAAGGAATGCTGATCGTCGGGGGAGGCCTTCTCCTTACGCTCGACGCCGAGGGGAGGATCATCGAAGATGGAGCCGTGGCTATAGACGACGGAGTCATCCGCGAGGTCGGAGACACTTGCGAGATCAGGGCACGTTATCCCGGCGCGGAGTTCATCGATGCCACAGGGCACATCATCATGCCCGGCATGATAAACACCCACATGCACTTGTACAGCACGTTTGCGCGCGGCATGGCCCTCAAGGACGCGCCGCCTGGGACGTTCCTTCAAATCCTTGAGAGACTGTGGTGGAGGTTGGATAAGACGCTCGGGCCGGAGGACGTTTACGTGAGTGCGCTCGTGCCGCTAATCGACTGCATCCGCTGCGGCACTACTACCGTGCTGGATCACCACGCGAGCCCCATGGCGGTGCCGGGCAGCCTTGACGAGATCGCGCGGGCGGTAGCAGAAGCAGGGATTCGGGCTTGCCTTGCGTATGAGGTCTCCGACAGGGACGGCGCCGAAATCGCAGGCCAGGGCATACGCGAGAACGTAAGGTTCATCGAGAGGTGCCAGCGTGAGAGGAGCGAACACCTGGCAGCATCGTTCGGGCTGCACGCGCAGATTACCCTGTCCGATGAGACGCTCGCGAAATGCCGTGAAGCTGCCGAGAAGCTTGACGTGGGATTCCATGTTCATGTGGCCGAAGGCCCGGAGGACGTTGAGAACGCGCTTGCAAGGTCCGGCAAGCGGGTCGTCGAGCGGCTCGACGCCTTCGGCATCCTGGGGCCGAAGACCATCGCCGCCCATTGCGTCCACGTGAACGATGCCGAGATGGACATTCTCCTCGAGCGGGACGTAAACGTGGTGCACAACCCCGAGTCCAACATGGGCAATGCCGTGGGCTGCGCGCCAGTCCTGCGCATGCTGCACAAGGGCATCAGGGTAGGCCTGGGGACCGACGGCTACACCGCCGACATGTTTGAGTCGGTCAAGGTTGCGAACATGCTCCACAAGTTCAACGAGAGGAACCCGAGCGCAGCGTGGTCCGAGGTGCCTGCGATGATTTTCGAGAACAACAGGAAGATCGCCGGGGGATATTTCGGTCGTAAGTTCGGTGTCCTCGAGCCGGCCGCAGCGGGGGATGTAATCGTCGTAGACTACCACCCGCCGACGCCCATGGATGCGTCGAACTACTACGGGCACGTCCTCTTCGGCATGTCCGGCGGCCTCGTGGATACAACCATCGTGGCCGGCCGCATCCTCATGCGCGGGCGGAAGCTCACGGGAATAGATGAAGAGAGGGTTACTGCGCGCTCACGAGAGCTTGCAAGGAGAGTTTGGGAGAGGTTCTAAGCCAGGCGGCGGTCGGGAGCGTTTTCGAATTCTTACTTGGGAGTCGTACGCCAGGCCCGAACTTTGAAGTATAGAAGAAAGGTGAGCAACTGATGAAACAGGAGTGCATCTACGGTCCGACATTCGAAGAGATGCTCCATCCTGAATACATCGATCCAGTGGTCAGGCAAAGAGCCGCTAAAGCGCTGGGCGAGGACATTCTCGATCCTGTCAATCTATACAACATCACGTGGAAGGGGCCCGACAACAAGGTAAGGTACTTCCTCGTGCCTAGAGAACTGACGGGCGTTGAGCCTAACATCATCCTCCTGTACAGCAGGGATTTCCCTACCGGCAGCCACAAGGTCGGGGCCACCTACTCCGTGGCTATCGAGAAGCAACTTCGCGGTGAGATCAGCCCGGGCGAGCACACGTTGGTCTGGCCTTCCACGGGGAACTACGGGATCGGAGGGGCCTGGGTCGGTCCGCGAATGGGCTATGAATCCCTGGTCATCCTTCCGGAAGAGATGAGTTCGGAGCGGTTCGAAAAGATAGCATACTACGGGGCACGGGTCATCGCTACCCCGGGGTGTGAGAGCAACGTCAAGGAGATCTATGACAAGTGCAAGGAGCTGGTGAAGGCTGATCCGGGCCGGATCCGCGTCTTGAACCAATTCGAGGAAATGGGCAATTACCGGTTCCATTACTACGTTACGGGTAATAGTGTGATCGAGGCAGTTCAGGAGCTGAAAGAGAAGGGCGTTGGAAACGGGAGGACGGCCGCCTTTGTTTCGGCGATGGGCTCGGCCGGAACGATCGCGGCTGGAGACCGCCTCAAGCAGCAGTTTTATGAGACGCGTATCGTGGGCCTCGAACCGATACAGTGTCCGACCCTTTCGTATAATGGGTACGGCGCTCACGACATCCAGGGGATCGGCGACAAACATGTCACCTGGATACATAATGTGAACAACATGGACGCTGTGATGTGCATTGATGACATGGAATGCAAGAAAGGCCTGCAGTTGCTTACTGATCCCGTTGGAATGGACTACCTCGCTCGCGAGCTCGGGATTGAGGAGACGGCAGTTCAGCAGCTATCAGGGATCGTCGGGATTTCGGGTGTTTGCAATATCCTGGGTTCGATCAAGACGGCGAAGTTTTACGAACTGGGCCGCAACGACAACATCGTTACTGTCGCTACAGATTCGATCGACCGGTACCGGTCGGTAATGAAAGCTCTGTCCGATCGGTACGGCAAGATGGATCGCGCCAAAGCAATCAGTCGCCACGAGGGGATTTTCCTGTCCGCCAAGCTTGACCACATTGTCGAAGGGACCGTGGAAAACCGCAAGCGGTGGCACAATCTAAAATACTACACCTGGGTTGAACAACAGGGTAAGACAGTCGGGGAGCTCAACGCACAACGAAGCCAGGAGTACTGGATAAGGCAGCAAGAAATGGTTCCTGAGCTGGATGCCATGATCCGCGCTGCCCGGGAATGAAGATGGTCAGGGTTCAAGGCGCTGTTGTCATCGACATTTACTCATCCACTGAGCGGGTCATGCTTCACGGCCTAAGACCTCCCTGAGGTAGCGAGAGCGGAAAGGGGCGAAGTCGAAATACATATCCAGGATACGAGTCTGGAAATCACAGCGCAACTGCGGGTTTCGAACGAGAACCGAGCATCCATTCTTCAGGACACCGTAGCAGAAGGCGAGCGGCGCATCGTTGAGTACCCTGACGTCAACAGGGACGCCGACTCGCCTTTCTATCAAGTCTTCCAGGGACGCTTCATAATCAAAGCGATCTGAAGGCTCGCTCAGTCCGACATAGCCCGGTTCAAGATAAACAGCTATGTCCACATCGCGGAAGGGTCCTGAACCCAGAAAAGACCCATGGAACTGGGCAAAGCAAATCTCTTGTCTGGACTCCAGGCATTCCTTGACCTTGGCCGCTATTTCCTCTTTGGTTGCTTCCGACGCCAGAAAACGCTTTCCTGCCGTCACAAATCATCCCCTACCCGGAATAAATCTGCATGGGGATGGGAACCTCTGATTAGCAGAGTCTAAAACAATCATAGGACTACCGCCCGGCTAGGTCAAGCACCAGAGGAGATAATCTCAGGGAGATCCTGTAAGGAATGCCCGCTGACATGCCCTACAAAGCTATTCCCGGGCTCGATCCCGCCATTCTGTGACGAGCAATCACGAGCAACGCGAATTGTGCCGTCTCC
>JBFMGS010000005.1:15607-57826 GCA_040752635.1 Bacillota bacterium | reverse complement strand
GGTACGGCGATATCGGGCCTGATGAGAGGCCACCAGTCAGGCATGCTTATGAGCCCCCGGGCGATGTCCTTGATCTCGCTCATCTGGGGGGTCAAAAGCATCATGCCCACGAGCGGTATCGGCCAGAACTTCTGGAGCAAGAAGCCGCCAACCACCTTCCCGTCGCGGGTCTTCATGTAAAGCGGCAACGCCCCCTGGTCGCCCGTGGTCCGGATGAGCAAGCTCTCGATAAGATGGAGCACGGCCACAAGGATCATGATCTCGGGGATGCCCACCTTTGGGAAGCCGAAAAGCAGGTTCGAAAGGGCCAAAAGCCCTCCAGCGTATGAAAAGCAGAGGAACCTCGGGTCAATGAGCATCAAAACCAGGGCCAAAGGCAGGATGAACGAAACCCCCGCCCCTGTTACCGTCACGCCGATGAAGACGAAGATCATACTGGCGACAAGGCCTGCCGCAGCCCCGGTCAGCAGAGACGTGAGCACGAGCGACGCCGGCGATTCAACGGCCTGCCCGAAAACCTTCTGCTGCACTCTGGCTGTGCGAGCGTACTGCATCGCCACAAGCATAACCACGGTCCAGAAGACGGGGTGAAGCAGCACCTGCGGAATCAGCATCAGTATGGTCACGATCACCTTGCCGAAAGGAAACATCCAGGCCACTCCCTAACAGTGCGCAAAGCAAACTCAACACCATTCTACGTTACCCTGCAAGTCCTATTACCTCGCGTTGCTGGATCTTTGCCTTGAGGATCTCTATTGCCCTGTCGAGCTGGACATCCCTCGGCTCGCCTTCGGACTTCTCGGGCAGGGCGACAACGACATCAGGCACTACGCCTTTCTTGTCAATGGAATTCCCGCCCGCGGTGAGGTATTTGTGGGTGGTGATGGAGATGGCAGACCCGTCAGACAGCGGGTATATGGTCTGGACGAGCCCTTTGCCGAACGTCGTCACACCGACTATCGTGGCGGCTTTCATATCTTTCAAGGCCCCGGCGACGATCTCAGAGGAGCTGGCGCTCGCCTCATTCACAAGCACCACAACCGGGACCCCGACCTTCTTGCCTGGACCCGAGTAGTATGTTACCCTGTTGCCCCCCTTACTGACTATGTGCACGACGGGAGACCCGGCAGGGAGGAACTTGCTGGCAACCTGGATCGCGAGGGGCAGAGATCCTCCAGGGTTAAACCTCAGGTCCAGGATGAGAGCGCGCATCCCCTGCCTGGTGAGGTTGTCGATCTCATTGGTCATAGCATCTAAGGTATCATCGCCGAAAAACGACGAAATCTGCAGGTGGCCGATCCCTCCATCCATCAGTTTCGAAGCCACGTGGGGAACCCTTATAGTATCTCTGACGATCCTCACCTCGAAAGCGCGCGTCGCCCCGTTCTCGTCACGTTCGATCCCCAGTACGACCTCGGTACCCTTCTTGCCTTTTATAAGGGACACCGCGTACTCGAGGGCCATGTCCTTCGTAGGCCTGCCGTCTATAGACTTTACCCTGTCAAGAGGCCGCAAGCCCGCGCGCTCACCGGGCGTGCCTTTGAGAGGAGATATGACGGTAAGCTGTCCGTCGCGAACGCCTATGGTTATCCCGATTCCCTCGAAGGTCCCCTTCATGTCGTCGAGCATGGCTGCGTACGCGTTCTTGTCCATGTACTTTGAATACGGGTCCTTTAGTGCGGCAAGCATATCGGCTATGCTCTGTTTCTCGCTATATACCCTCATCAGCTCGGCCACGTCAACGTCGGATATGTAGTGGTCCTTCAGCAGGCTGATCACCTCGAGCGCAACCTTGGAGCTCTGCTCAATAGCTTTAGGACCCCGCTCGGAGGCTTTCTCCGAGCCCTGAGTCGCCGACCCGGCGCCGTGCGCCGGCGCGTGAAGCCACCCTGCAAGGACGACAGCAAGGATGACAGCGCCGACTGTCACCAGAACCGTTAATTCCCTATGTATCCAGCGCACACGTTTTATCATAATCCGCCACCAGTTCTAGCGTATTTGGAGCGACCCGTGAGCATCCGTTGACCTTTGAGAACCCGTGCTCCTACTTCAGCCATAACCACGGGCTTACAGGGGCGCCCTGGTCACGCACTTCAAAGTGGACGTGCGGCCCGGTGGAAAGCCCGGTGCTTCCCGACCGCGCGATCCTATCGCCCTGGACCACGGCCTGGCCGCTCTGCACGAGAAGCAACGAATTGTGTCCGTAAAGCGTAGAGAGGCCCCCGCCGTGGTCGATAATGACGGTGTACCCGTATCCGCTTATCCACCCGCTGTAGATCACGACACCATCAGCAGCCGCGAGCACCGCGGTCCCTGACGGGACAGATATGTCTATACCAGAGTGAAACCTCGCCCTTTTCAAGATCGGGTGGAACCTCATCCCGAAATCCGAGGATACGCGCCCTTTCACTGGCATGATGAACTTCCCGGTCCACCTCGGGATGGCCCTGCCGGCCCTCGCCTCGCGCGCCTGCAGGTCTCGTATGGCCTTCTCGAGTTCCCGGCTCATCTCTTCCAGCTCGTCGAGAGCCTGCTCGTACTGGGCGCGTTCCCTCTGGATCCGGGCCAGAATGGCCTCCCTCTCGCGGACCCGGGCAGCCAGGCTGGCTTCCTGAACCTTGACCTGGTCCTGGAGCCTTGCCAGGTTGTCCCGTTCCTTCTGAAGCGTCGCCTTTCGTTTGGCGACCTCGGCCACCTTTACTTCGATTGCATCGACTTCGGCCTGGGTCTGGTCGAAGCATTCGGCGTCTCGCTCCGCGAGCATCTCGACGTATTCGTACCTGCTCACGAAGTCCGCAAAGTCCGTGGCCGAAAAGAGGACTTGCAGGTAGTCGGCGGGACCCCACATGTACATCGCCCTCAGCCTGTTCTTGAGAAGGGAGCCCCGCTCCTCCAGGCGCCGTCTTGCGGAAGCCAGGTCCTCCTCTGCCACAGCGAGATCCCGTTCCGCTTGAAGTGCGGATTGAGCCACGCGCTTTGCCTGCTTCTCGAGTGAGGCCAGCCGGGCCCTGGTCTTCTCCAGCTCCATCTCAGCCTTCTCGAGTTCCGCCAGGATGCCTTTTTCCTTCTTCTTGACAGTCAAGAGTTGGCGTCTGGCCCGGTCCATCTGCTCGGTTACTTCACCGAGCTGGTCCCGCTTCTTGGAGATCTCAGAAGAAGACTCCCCGAGGGCAGAAAGCGAGAGTGCGATCAGGACCAATACCAACGAGGGAATGACAATGCGTGACAACCCTGGCCCCGTCCTCACCACCACACCTCCACTTTAGACCCTAAGGTGCTTCTTCACGAACACGCCACCCGCCACAACCCCCATCAGGACACCCATGACAAGCAGAGCAACACACAATGCAGCCACAGGCTCAGGTGTGGTGATGACAGGGATGAACGGCGCCAGCCTGGTTAGCTGGCGAACGCACATGCTGTAGCTGATGAAGAGGAAAAACCCTGATATCGCCGCCCCCACCAGTCCGACGACCATTCCTTCCACAAGGAACGGCCACCTTATGAACCAGTCGGTGGCGCCGACCAGCTTCATGACCTCGATCTCGCGGCCGCGCGCGATAAGCGTGAGTCTCACCGTGTTCCCGACTATGAAGACCACCGCTGCAACGAACACGATCGCGAGCGCGGCTCCTGCAAGCCCTACAAGGTGTGCCGTAGCAACAAGCTTCTCTGTAAACCCTTGCCCGTAGTTGACGCCGAGCACCCCGGGTATCCGGGATATTCTTGCGGCTACTTCTGCCGTGCTGCCGGGATCGGTGACTTTCACGTCAAGGGCGTCGGGTAGCGGGTTTTCGCCGAGGATGTCTACAAGGCCCGCCCGCTCACCAAGCTGGCTCCGAAGCCTCTTTAGCCCCTCCTCCTTGCTGACGAATGCCACCGAGGAAACGCCATTGGTCGCCTGGACCTGGGCTTTGACGGCCGCGACACCCTCCGGCGAGAGGTCGTCTTCCAGAAACGCCCTGATCTCGATCCGGGCATGGAGGGATTGAGAGATGTGGTTGAGGTTCATCAGAACGAGCGCGAAGGCGCCGAGCACGAAAAGGCAAGCCGCTATGCTGCCGAGAGATATGAGGCTGACGTTTCGCCTGGCTGAATGCCAGCCTTCAGCCAGGAAGTACCATACCGTAGCCAGCCTCACGCCCGTATGCTCCTTTCTCGTCGTCTCGCACGATCTTACCGCTGTCGAGCTCGATGACACGTCGTAGCATCCCGTTGACTATTGCCCGGTTGTGGGTCGCCATGATGACCGTCGTGCCCCTCCTGTTGATCCTGAGAAGCAGTTCCATGATGTCCCACGACGTGTCCAGGTCGAGGTTCCCGGTGGGCTCATCAGCCAGAAGCACGGTCGGATCCCCTACGATCGCGCGCGCGATCGACACGCGCTGCTGTTCGCCGCCTGAAAGCTCGCCGGGCCGCGCCCACGCTTTGTCCGAAAGCCCTACCAGCTCCAGCGCCTCGGCCACGCGCGCGCGGATCTGTCGGGGATGACCCTCGGTCACGCGAAGCGCGAACGCAACGTTGTCATGCACCGTTTTGTTGGGCAGGAGCTTGTAGTCCTGGAAGATCATCCTCACGGTCCGCCGCAGGTATGGGACTTCTGAGGGCTTCATCCGCACAACGTTGCGCCCATCCACAATGACCTGACCTTGCGTGGGAAGGATCTGCCTCGTCAGAAGGTTCATGAGCGTGGTCTTCCCCGCCCCGCTCGGGCCCACCAGGAACACAAACTCACCTTGTTTGATGCATATGTCTACGTCGAGAAGTCCCACAGCACCATTCGGATATACCTTAGACACATTGTAGAGACGGATCAACACCATCACTTCCCAGGTCTTGAGGAAAAACCGAACTGACCTGTTATACTTCGATAACCTATGACAAAAAACCTCCTGTTCCGCCCAAGAACTATCTTCCACCGATGACGAGATAGTGCAAAAGGGCCCAGGCCTCCTTTGGATGCTTGGTCTGGACGCTTATCGTATAAACCGTGTCAGCGTCCTTTGCAAGGCCGTATATCCCCCCTGAGATCTCCATGCCCTCGAGCACCTCCGGGGCAAAGCGCTTTGCGCCTCCTGACTCTTCGATGAAGGGCGCAAGGTTTAGAACCGCTCCCTTCTCGGCATAGAACTGGTATCGGTCCCTCGGGAGGTACATCACGTCAGGCGCGTCCTGTGCGGCGATAAGCACGATAAGCTTCTGCTCGTATGCTGTGATCCCACCCGCGATCTGGACCGCGGGCACAGCCTCGATCTCCACGTTTATGCCTGGATTCGCAGCTTCAAAGCTTTTTACAGCATCTTCAACCCTCTTCTGCTCCTGCAAGTCGCCCCAGATCGAGATCCGAAGGTTCAACCCGGCCTCCCGCTGCCTGCCGCACCCTGCCCCGAGGAGCATCACCGCAACGCAGGCCGCCAGCACAAAGCAAAGTCGTGCCATACATGACATCCGGCTCAAACCTCTCACCTCCCATTCAGCGTTTTCGAGCAGTCGCCCTCGTAGCTGCGCGAACTATATCGCTCGGAAGAAGCCCGTATTCTCTGAGAAGCTCGTCCGGGGCCCCCGATTGGCCGAAGACATCTCGGATCCCGACCCTTTCAACCGGCACCGGGCATTCCTCAGCAGTTATTTCGCACACGGCGCTGCCAAGGCCCCCGATGACGCTGTGCTCTTCGGCGGTGACGATCGCGCCGGTCTCCCGCGCGGCCGCGACCACCGCCCCCTGGTCGGCTGGTTTTATCGTAGCCATACCAATAACCCTCGCCGATATCCCCCGTTCCCCCAGCAGCGACGCAGCATCGAGCGCAGCCTGCACCATCACGCCACACGCGATGATCGTCACATCACCGCCGTCTCGAAGAAGTGTAGCCCGCCCAATCTCGAACTCGTACCCTTCGTCGTAGATGACCGGCACGCTGCTTCTCCCCAGCCGTATGTACACGGGTCCCTCCCGGCGAGCCGCAGCAAACACTGCTTTCTCGGTCTCGACGGCATCGGCCGGAACGATGACCGTCATGCCCGGAATTGCCCTCATGAGCGCCACATCCTCGACGGACTGGTGAGAGGCGCCGTCCTCACCTACCGTGATCCCTCCGTGGGTGGCTCCTATCTTCACATTGAGCCCCGGGTACGCTATTACCTGCCGCACCTGGTCGAACGCCCGTCCTGCTGCAAACACAGCAAACGTGCTGGCGAAGGGGATCTTGCCTGAGGCCGCGAGACCCGCTGCGGTCCCCATCATGTCGGCTTCGGCTATTCCCATCTCGAAAAACCTCTCGGGAAACCTTTGGGCGAACTCGTCCGTCTTGGTGGATTTCGAGAGGTCCGCGTCGAGAACCACGACGTTGGGGTTCATCTCTCCGAGTTTCACTAGGGCTTTACCATATGCAACGCGCGTTGCTACCTTCTTCGGCGCACCTACCATAAAGCTTGCCGCCTCCGTTCCCCGTTTAGGTTCGTCTTCCTAAGTTGGTCGCCGCAAAGTCGTGGCACTTTTCACGGGCCTATTGATGGAGCTTCCGTTTAATACGCCCCGTCATGCAAGCACCGGCAACGCTAACCAAAGTGCCAACGATTACGGTGCCCCTACTCAGTAGGCTCTCTGCCCGACGTGACGTACAGCCTCCTCTGCCTGCTCGAGTGAGGGAGCTTTGCCGTGCCAGTCCACGGCATTCTCCATGAACGGCACCCCCCTACCCTTGACAGTGCGTGCCACAACCACCGTGGGCTTGCCCTTTGTGGCCTTCGCTTCCTCGCAAGCCGAGAGAATGGCCGGGATATCGTGGCCGTCTATCTCCAGAACGTGCCACCCGAACGCCCGCCACCTCTCAGCGAGGTTTACGAGGGACTTCACATCTGCCACAGGACCGTCGATCTGAAGTCCGTTGTAGTCCACAAACGCCATGAGGTTGTCCAGCTTCCTGTGGGCTGCCGTCATAGCAGCCTCCCAAACCTGGCCTTCCTCCAGCTCCCCGTCGCCGAGGAGGACGTACACCCGCGTGGGCCGTCCGTCGAGCCTGGCTGCGATGGCCATGCCGTTCGCCGCCGACAACCCCTGGCCGAGCGACCCCGTGGACATCTCCACGCCGGGCGTGTGCTTCATGCTGGGATGTCCCTGCAGCCTGCTACCGAGCTTTCGCAGAGTAAGGAGTTCCTGCGCTGGGAAATACCCCGCCTCCGCCAGGGCGGCATACAGGGCTGGCGCTGCGTGACCCTTGGAGAGCACGAACCTATCCCTGTCTGGCCACTCGGGGTCCCCGGGATTGATCCTCATAACCTTGAAGTAAAGAGCAGCCAGGATCTCGGCAGAAGACAGGGACCCGCCCGGGTGCCCGGACCCTGCTTGTGCCGTCGCCCTCAGCACGTGCATCCTGATGCGTCTGGCTTTGTCCTCAAGTGCCCTGATCTCGTCTTCCTTTTCGCTCATGGACCTCACTCCCGTTTTAGCTCTCGACTGCTGCGCTAAGTGCATCGTCATGAATTCACGCCTCTTCTCAGGACGCGTACTCTGCCCGGGGTTAGTTCTTAACTTCCACACTTCCACTTATTGGTAAGGATCGCTGTGGAAACGTAAGCCCCCTCGCTTTGCATACTTTGCCGCAAATACCCTGAAGACAAACCTGGGTAGCGCCATCATCCGCACGATTCTCCGCGGTTGGAGGACCAGCCGATACAGCCACTCGAGGCCCGCGTTTCCGATCCACCTCGGGGCGCGTGAAACCTTTCCTGCCAGGACGTCAAAGCTGCCGCCGACTCCAATGCATATAGACGGTCGAAGGCTCGATTTGTTCCGGGCAATCCACTTGTCCTGTCTGGGAGCACCCATGGCTACAAACACGAGCTGGGCGCCGGTCGCGTTGAGCTTCTCAACAACAGCCGGATCGTCGGCCTCTGTGAGATACCCGTGATGAGTCCCGGCAACCAAGAGCCCGGGCAGTCGCGCCCGGAGCCGGGATGCCGCCTCCTCTGCCACCCCGGGCGCGGCGCCCAGCAAGAACACTGACCACCTTTCCCGTTCCGCACAGGCCAGCAATTCCAGCATGAGGTCAAACCCCGCAACCCGGCCGGGCAGCGGGTTCCCGAGGACGCGTGATGCCCACACGACGCCGACGCCGTCAGGGACCACAAGGTCCGCGCAGTTGATGATTCGAGCAAGCGCCGGGTCGCCCTGAGCCAGCATGGCCATTTCGGCGTTCAGCGTGACCACCTGATGCACCTGGCCGTCAGCAAGCATTTCGCGCACGCGGCAGACCGCGTCGTCCATATCGACTTTGTGCGCCTTGAGCCCGAGTATATTCACGGTCCGGTCGTCCCGGTCCATGGTATCACCCCCGACCGCGCCCCGCCCCACCGCCGCGGGCGGTTTCCACGGCGAGCCGAGCGGCCTCTCTCGCCTGCCGGGAAAGCACAGGAGCTACGCGAGCGAGGGCCGCTTTCATCTCCTCGCGCCTCGCCCACACGTCCCTGACCCGACCAACGAGCGCTTCCCCGTCGACTTCATTGTGGGAGAGGCCTGCCCTCTCTCCCACGGTCTCCAGGAGACCCTCGATCTTGGGATCGTAAGACACCGCCACAAAGGGCGTTGCCGAAGCTACAGCGAATACAAGCGAATGGTACCTCATCCCGATGACGATATCAACGTCGCGGATGATCGACATGATCTCCTGCGGGGAGTAGTCTCCCTTCAGCACGTACGACCGCTCGCGCATGAGCTCGCTGCCAGCCCGACTTACGACGGCGTCCCCCGGCTTGTAGAACGGCACGTACACCACGGTCGCGCCGAAGGACCTCACAGCCTCATCTGCCGCACGAGCCACGGCCTCGAGGTGACCCGGCATGGCCGCCCAGGGCCGCACCGATACCGCGACCAGAGGGCCTGCGTTTACGGGGACACCCTCCGATGTGAGAATATCCCTGCCCCGCCGCACGGATGGTTGCAGGGCAAGTCCAAATGCCGGGTCTGCCGTGACGTGAACCGGCGGCCGGGTGACGCCCAGTGACTCGAGAACATCGCGGGAAGCCGCATCCCTCACTGTAATCGCATCCGCCCTGTTCGCAACGAGCCTCACGAGGAGGCGGCTCGCCCGGAGCCGAAGCGGCCCCACGCCCTGAGAATAAAAAAACACAGGTTTCCCCATGAACTTCGCCATGGCCACAAGGCCGAGGTAGTACGGTACCGAGCGCGAACTGGTTACATCCTGCAGGAGGCCGCCGCCCCCGCTGATGAAAAGGTCTGCGCCGGCAAGCTCCCCTGCAATCTGCCCGAGGCCGGTCCTTCTCACGGCGCGGACGCCGTGGGTCCGTTCAGTCAGGGCAGGCGCCCGGGACAGCACCGTTATCCCCGCATCAGGGACGATCTCCTTGAGATGCTGGATCATGGCGGCCAGGATGGCCTCATCCCCTGCGTTCTGGAAGCCGAAATAGCCCGAGACCAGGAGCTTCATCCGTCGATGCTTTCCCCCTCTGTCACGCTCGTCAGACGCTCACGCCTCCCCTCCATGAAGTAAAAGCACACAGCCGAAAGGCCCGCCCCGATCGCCCCGCCGATGACCAGGCCATACAGGGTTCGGAGAAGCGTGGCGAGAAGCGGGGTGTGAAGGTGAGAGAACGTGTTGACCATGGAGATCTGCCCGATGCAGCCTACAAGTGCGAGCGGCAGACCAAGTCGCCTGTCTCCCCTTAGCATGGCCGCGGCCGCGAGCATGAGCGCTGGGTGACCTATGAGGAATTCCTTGGTCCTGGGGCGGAACACGAGCACCTTTTCGAGAAATACCCTCATACCCTCGTCAAAGGCCGGGATCGGAACGCCAAAGTAAAAGTTGCCTGTCCTCATGATATAGACGAGCCCTGCCGCCGCTACCACGGCAAGGGCCAGGGCATGCCACACCCGAATAGGTTCTGCAAGGAGGTCTCCGACGGCGGCGAGAAAGCCCTGGTCATCTCTGCGCTGCACTACCCAGTGCCTCCAGCAGAGGATTCCCACGATGAGGAGCGGAAGGACATGCGCGACCTTAACCCCGGCGAACTGATCCAGATGCAACATGAAGCTCGTGCTGGACAGCGTGCCCGCCAGGAGGAATCCCCCGATGACTGAAATCCCCGAGGCTTCAAGCCACAAGCGACCGGCGCCCGAGAGGCCTGTGCCCCAGGCGAGAAGGCTCTTTGGGCGCCACGATCTCACCATGATGAGGTCCACGGCAAGTGCGGGGAACACGATCGCCGCCCCCAGCGCGGCTGCCTCTCGGGAAAGCGTGGAAAGCCCGGTGAACAGCGAGGCCGCATACGCGACAAGTCCCAGCACGAACAAGCCCAGCTCGAGCATTGGTGGCACTTGAGCCAGCCTATCAAGAAGGACGAAGCCGCCGGCCATTATGCCCGCCGCCACCACCACAAGCAAAAACTTGTGGGGAACGTACGGCCTCAAAGGTTCCGCCTGCCCGACCGCGAACCCGGACGCGGTAAGCCCGTGGGCTATAGCCTCGATGTAGTCCAGGTTGTGGTTTATGGCGCTGACGTCGCCACCTGCCGTCGCAGGGAAAGGACGGATGTACATGACCCTGATACCACGCTCACGCGCCGCCCGAACAAATCTCTCTACCGCCTTGTCAAACGGGATCTTGTCCATTTCCCGCTCGGTGATGCTGTGGACCCGCACCACCCGAGGGCTCATCATGTGTGCAAAGGCGTTGTCCCCTTTCTGGGTGGCGAACTCCACGTATCCGAATGCAAGCCCGTGCGAAGAGAGCTTGTCCGCAGCCTCGGCCAGGTAGATAGGATAACCGAGGGCTTCCTGCCCTTCGAAGATGACGAGGCGCACCCCGTCTATCTCCGCCAGGCGGTCTGCAAAGAACCCTATCTTTTCAGGGGTAACGCCCGGATAGTTCCTGAACCTCGCCACCACTCCAAGCCCGATGTTCTCGGCCGCGCGGACCTCCGCAGGGTCGAGACCGAGATTGACGCCTTCCAGATCCCTGATTCCCCTTGCCGTTTCGATGAACGGTCCAAGCCGCCGCGAGTTGAACATCGAGACTCGTTCTCCAGATAGCCTTACGTCGAGCAGCGGGACGAGCTCGTTGTACACCGACACATCCTTCGGGAATAGATAAGCGTTGCTTCCGAACAGGCGGCCCTCGTCTATCATCTGCCTTAGCACGGGGTCGGTTACCGGCGCCAGCCTATCGTAGTCGAGTATCTGCCTGCCCGTGAAAGCGCACACTTTTCCTTTCTCCACCATATCACTGATGGTCCGCTCGTTGAGGGCAACCGAGGTCAGCCCGGCCAGCTTCGCCCTGCGCATGAACGTGTCCAAAGGGTAACCCGCAGCGCGACAAAGCTGCACGGCAGCGTCGTAGTCCATCACAAGTTCGACGGTGGCAGAAGACCGTTCAACTGCGATCCGCCCTACTGCTATATACACGGCCGCAAGCACGGCAGCTATCAACATCCACACCCATAGCTTCCTCGCCCGTCTGGGTCCTGCCATGGCATCCCCACCCCACATCACTGCTGCACGCGACGGCTATCCATCAATTACCAGTCGCAGGCGTGCCTCCGAAAACGTAGACCACCCCGTCCTGCACATTGACTTCCCGCAATACGACGGGAACCGGCAGACCTGAAACATCCACCGATAGATCTACGGCTCCCATGAGTTCATCCTTGATGACCTCGGGAATCACGGCATTCCCGACCCTGAGGCGATCGACCACGTACCGCAGGCGCGTGCCGCCCTCTACAACAAACCTGCCGTCGAGGACGATGTCAACTTTGATCCCCAAGACGTTTACGTGGCCTGCGACCGTGGCAACGCCGGGGCGCAGTTTGACTGCGAGCGCTCTCAGGATGCCGTCTCTTGAGTGGAGGTAGGCGTTAAGGTCACCCTCCGCCAGGATCACCGTGACATCTCCTTTGTGGATGCGCCTGAGCCCGACTTGTCCCCCACGTAAGATGGCGCCCACGTCCACATCGGCGTGACGGGCATCGACAAACAAACGCTGCACTCGCAGCCCGCCCATGGTGACGTTCCGCGCGTCGATCCTCAAGAGATCGACCCTGCCGAAGACCACTGCCAGCGCAGGGAACGTTCTTATATACACGTGGATCGACTCAACCTCGTCCACGCTACGAGCTATGGCCTTCTCAAGCCTGGTTCCGATGGCCCCAGGAACCACCGCCTCGCCCACGAGGAACAGGCAGACCACTATAAGGGCCGCGAGTACGACCGCGTGTTTCATGCTGCTTGCCAACGTGCAAACACCATCTTGGGGGTGCCGGTGATTGCATGACGGGGCGGAATGCAATCACCGGCACCCCATAGCAAGTTTGCGAGACCAAAAGTGACACATTGTGCTGGAGCGGAGCATGGCTAGGCTGAGGCCTTGGCGGCCGTCCTCAAGTAAGCCTCGATGAACTCGTCGATCTCGCCATCCATGACGGCCTGCACATTCCCTGTTTCGAGCCCCGTCCGATGGTCTTTCACCATAGTGTACGGCTGGAATACGTATGACCTGATCTGGCTGCCCCAGGCGATCTCTTTCTGCTCGCCGCGGAGCTCACCCAGTTTCTTTTCCTGTTCCTCCTTGTAGAGCTCGAACAGGCGTGCCTTCAGGATCCTCATAGCGACGGCCCGGTTTTGGTACTGCGACCTCTCATTCTGGCATTGCACGATGATCCCCGTGGGGATATGCGTTATCCTCACAGCCGATTCGGTCTTGTTCACGTACTGGCCGCCGGCCCCGCCTGATCTGTACGTGTCGATCTTGAGGTCCTCCGGCTTTATTTCTACTTCGACGTCCTCCGGAGCTTCGGGGATGACATCCACGGAGGCGAACGACGTATGCCTTCTGGCATTCGCGTCGAACGGCGATATCCTGACGAGCCGGTGAACGCCCTTCTCCGCCTTGAGGTATCCATACGCATTTTCCCCTGTGACTAGGATGGTGACGCTCTTCACGCCAGCCTCCTCTCCCGGGAGGAAGTCGGTGATTTCAGCTTTATACCCGCGACGCTCAGCCCACCTCAGATACATGCGCAGGAGCATCTCGGCCCAGTCCTGGGATTCGGTGCCGCCCGCGCCGGGGTGTATCGAGAGAATCGCGTTCGCCCGGTCATACTCCCCTCTGAGGAGGTGTGCGAGCTCAAGCCCGCTCACAGCTTTGGACAGAGCCTTTACGCCCTGACGCACTTCTCTCTCAACGGACTCATCGCCTTCCTCGAGCCCGAGTTCGAGGAGCACCTCAAGGTCTTCGGCCTCCGCCCTGATCTTCTCCCAGCGTTCCACATCGGCCTTGAGCTGGCTTATTTGCTGCAAGACCTTCTGCGCGGCATCGCGGTCGTCCCAGAAGCCTGGCTCGCTCACTTGCTTTTCGAGGTCCGCAAGCCTGGTTTTTTTCTCTTCGACTTCAAAGGTACACCCTCATCTCTTCCACCCTGCTTCGAAGCTCCTCCAGGGTGGGTCTTAGTTCTGCTAACATCCTGCGGTTAAGCACTCCTTCCACAGCACTTCTTGTATTTCTTCCCACTACCGCACGGACACGGGTCGTTTCTGCCTACCTTCTTCACGCGGCGCTGTTCGACCTGGGGGCGCTCGCTCTCCTGGCTGCTATTCATGGTGACCGTGTAGCGCCTGGCTCTTGGCTGCCTCTCCCTGCTATCGACGCCCACCCTGAACATCCACGCCACGACATCCTCGCGGATGCTGGCCTTGAGGGATTCGAACATCTCCCAGCCCTCGATCTGGTACTCCTGCAACGGGTTATGTTGCCCGTAGGCCCGCAGCCCGATGCCTTCCCTCAGGTCGTCCATGGCCTGCAGGTGGGCCATCCACTTGGAGTCGATGATCCGGAGCATGACGATCTTTTCCAGAAGCCTCATGTGATCCGGGCCTATTATGGCCTCGCGCTCTTCGTAAGCTTTCCAGGCAATTCCGACGATATGCTCCTCGAGTTCGGCGCGGCGCATACCTTCAAGGTCCTTCGACCGAACCGGGATCGGAAACGCGAATACCTGGTTTACACGGTCGGCAAGCCCGTCGAGATCCCATTCCTCCTGGAAGACCTTCTCGTTCGCGTACGTATCAAGGATGCCCCTTGCGACCTGTGCGATCATCTCCATGATCCGCTCTTTGAGGTTCTCGCCCCGGAGCACCCTGCGCCTGTCGGCGTAGATGACCTCACGCTGCTTGTTCATGACGTCGTCATACTCGAGGACCTGCTTGCGGATGTCGAAGTTGCGCGCCTCGACCCGTTTCTGGGCCGTCTCGATGGCCCGAGAAAGCCTCGGGTGCTCGATGGGCACGCTCTCCTCCCATCCCAGGCGGTTCATTACGCTGGTAATGAACTCGCCGCCGAACAGGCGCATGAGGTCGTCTTCGAGCGACACATAGAACCTCGACGCTCCCGGGTCTCCCTGGCGTCCGGACCGTCCGCGGAGCTGATTGTCGATGCGCCGGCTCTCATGGCGCTCTGTGCCTATGATGAACAGCCCGCCGAGCTCCACGACCTTCTCGTGTTCGCCGGCGCAGGCGGCCTTGGCTTCATCCAAGTGGCGCAAGAACTCCTCTCGCGCTTTCAGCACTTCAGGATCGCTGGTAGGGAATCTCTCCGCAGCCTCCGCCACCACTTCGCGCGCATAGCCCTGCGTTCGCAGTTTTTGCTTGGCGATATACTCAGGGTTGCCGCCGAGGACGATGTCGGTCCCGCGACCGGCCATGTTCGTGGCTATGGTCACGGTGCCCAGCCGCCCGGCCTGAGCGACGATCTCGGCCTCCCTTTCATGGTGCTTCGCGTTCAGCACCTGGTGGGGTATTCCGCGCCGCCTCAGCATATCGCTGAGCCGCTCGGACTTCTCAATGGAGATGGTGCCCACGAGCACCGGCTGCCCGGTCTTGTGGAGCCTTTCGATTTCATCGACCACTGCGTCAAACTTGGCCCGCTCCGTCTTGTATACGACATCCGGGTGGTCCACGCGGATCATCGGGAGGTGCGTCGGCACGACGACGACATCGAGCCCGTATATCTTTCTGAACTCCTCTTCCTCGGTGACGGCGGTTCCGGTCATCCCCGCAAGTTTCTTGTACATGCGGAAGTAGTTCTGGAAGGTGATGGTCGCAAGGGTCTGGCTCTCCCTCTCGACCTTGACAGCTTCCTTCGCCTCGATGGCCTGGTGGAGCCCGTCGCTGTAGCGCCTTCCGAACATGAGCCTTCCAGTAAACTCGTCCACGATGATGACCTGGCCGTCCTTGACGACGTAGTCTCTATCGCGGCGCATAAGCGTATGGGCCCGCAAGGCCTGGTTGAGGTGGTGCGCAAGCTCGATGTTGGCATCGTCGTAAAGGTTCTCGATGCCAAGCATCCGCTCCACCTTTGCCACGCCTTCTTCTGTAAGCGCCGCGGTGTGAGCCTTCTCATCCACCGTATAGTCGATGTCTGCTTTCAGCCTCGGGACGAGCCTGGCGAACTGGTAGTAAAGGTCCGTGGACTCTTCCGCCTGCCCCGAGATGATCAGGGGAGTCCTGGCTTCGTCTATGAGGATGCTGTCCACCTCGTCCACGATGGCGTAGTTGAGCTCGCGCTGCACCATTTCGTCCTCGGAGGTGACCATGTTATCGCGCAAGTAGTCGAACCCGAACTCGTTGTTCGTGCCATAGGTTATGTCGGCCGCGTACGCAGCCTTGCGCTGGGCATAGTCCAGCCCGTGAACTATGACCCCCACCGAAAGCCCCAGGAACCTGTATATCGTGCCCATCCACTCGGCGTCCCGCCTCGCCAGGTAGTCGTTGACCGTGACGATGTGGACGCCCTTGCCGGGAAGGGCGTTCAGGTACGCCGGAAGCGTGGCTGCGAGCGTCTTGCCTTCGCCCGTTTTCATCTCGGCGATCCTGCCCTCGTGAAGGACGATCCCGCCCATGACTTGCTCGTCGAAGTGGCGCTGTCCGAGAACCCTTACGGATGCCTCCCGCACCACAGCGAAAGCCTCGGAAAGGATGTCATCGAGCGACTCCCCGTTCTCCAGCCTCCTGCGGAACTCGATGGTCTTACCGGCGAGTTCCTCGTTGGAAAGCTTCGAGATGTCCGGCTCGAAGCTGGCCACGACACCCGCCATATCTCTTAATCTGCGGATTTCCCGCTCATTAAAGTCAAAGGCCCTCTTAAGGAACCCAAGCACTGATTTATCCCTTCTTTCCACCTGGACCCTTGCAGCCACCGGAGACTATATACGTCCACGACCCGTAACCCACGACCCGTGATCGCCCCCGGCCGCTTCATAGCAAACGCCAGGCGACGGCGCCGGAGCTGCAAGCACCGCGGGTATCGACTTAGATCCCCTGAACGCGAGTTAATTATACCATTCGGACTCTGGTGCAGCAACCTTGCGGGTAAGTCGGTGCGGGCAGAGGGTAAGTCGGTACGGGCAAGCCGGCCAGCCATGAAGAGCCCAGGAGAAGCTTGCCACAACTGCGCTGGACAAACGCGAGACAGACGCGGTAGCACGGGCCGCAGCACTACGGGCGCGTGAGCGTGTCGAACTTGCGGCCGAGGCTGGCCCTGGTTCTCTTGATGAGCATCTCGCGCTGTATAAGGAGAAAAACGCCCAGGGCCATTACGAGATCACCTATGCTCACTGCACGATGTATAGGATAAGGGGAGCCTACCGGGATAACGTCCCCAAGCAGCCGCAAACGGGTGGTTGAGTCCATCAACCTGTACGTCAGAACCTTTCCTGCTTCAATCGCCGCCACCTGTTGACTCATGCCTGCTGCGGCCAGTGCGTCTGCGGAGACCGGCATCCTCATGCTGTTTGCCAGTATGACAGCGAAGTTCAGAAGTATCCCGAGCCCTATTAGCGGCATCCATCGAATGCCGCGGTTCACCCACACAGCGTACAGGAGAGACGCGTAAGCGCAGAAGAAAACGTAGGGGGCCATTACGGAGACGAATTCGATACCGCGCAGGCCCAGCGCGACGATCAGGACCTCGGCAGCAAAGGCAGCCACAATGATTTCAACCTTCTTAAGAGGGACTTCCCCGAGGTTCGATAGGCTACCGCCGCGGAGCTTGCCCACGAGCGCAGAAACGACCACCGTATCAACCAGCATCGTCTATCACCTTCTGCCGTTTCAGATGCTCGACGAGCGCCCTGACCACCTCGGGGTCGAATTGCTTACCCGAGCCCGAGAGCAGTCGCTTGACCGCTTCTTGCGGAGGGTACCCGCGACGGTACGGCCTATTGGAAGTCATGGCGTCGTAGGCGTCGGCAACCGCAAGGATCCGGGCGTTAAGAGGGATATCCTTATCCGTGAGGCCGCTCGGGTAGCCGCGACCGTCCAGTCGTTCGTGATGGCAGCGTATCGTCGCCGCGACTTCGCGAAGAAAGTTGATTTCGGAGAGGATCTTCGCGCCCGTGACGGGGTGCTCCCGGATCCTGGCAAACTCGTCTGTCCTGAGTTCACCAGACTTCGAGAGGAGTTCATCGGGCACCCCGATCTTGCCGATGTCATGCAACAACCCCGTGAACTCGACCTTCTCGACCTCACTCTCGGGCATCCGCAGCTGCCGCGAGATCGCTACAGCGTATTGCGCAACGCGATCAGAGTGGCCGCGGGTGTACTTGTCCTTCGCCTCCAGCGCAGCGGCAAGCCCGTGCACCGTGCCGACGTAGAGTTCCCGCATTTTCATGTACTCCTGGAAGGAATAACGCGCAAGAAGAAGCGGGATAAAGAAAAGCAGGGTACCAAGCTTCCCTATGGAAGGGTACGCCGCAGCTATAAGAAAGCCAAGGGGGGCGAGGGCGAGGTAGTTCCTCAAGACACCGGTTATGTTCCCTGACCATACAACACGAAATGGAAGCCCTTGCGAGATGGAAATGATGCCCGTGACCACCGAGGCATTGACCAGAAAGTAAACAAGCGCACTCAGCACGACGGGTGTGGCGTCCTCGGGCAAGTGGGGTGCACCTATGCGCCCCCCGGCGTACTTATACACCAGCCCTGAGAGCCCCACTGTTATGATCATTTGAGCGATATTGAACACAACCTTCAGTAGCCCCGAACGCCGGCGGACCGCGTTTGCGGCCCCGTCTATCGCACCGACCCAAGCAGCCGCGGGCCCGCACACAAGGACGGCTGCAAGGTTTGTAGCAAAACTCACCGAGACCGAGCCGCCTCGCGGGAGCGGGACCGGGAACGCTTCGGCAAACAACGATAAAGCGGCGAAGAAGGATAGAGATAGCCACGCAGGGCTTTCCAAAGAGGAGCTTACACTAGCAAGTACAACTACAGCACTAGCTACGGTAGCGGCTATATAGACGCCTACTAGGCTCTGCGAGCTTCGCTTGGCGCCGCTGACGTTGTCGGGTTGCTGCACTGTACGTCTCACCTCATACCATCATGGGGAACCCCCGCCAGGAGCAGGCTCTTCGATGGTCTCCTGGAAATCCAAGAAGACCACGAGTTAGGTGGTTTACCAGAAGAAGCTGCCGCCCCCCGCCAAAACCAACGCCAGAAGTGCAAGGATGACCTTCACGATGTTCTTCATCTACCGCCAACCTCCGTTCACATGGTCGAATGCCGGGCCGGTGCGGCCCGGAGAACACGAATCGGACCCCTCGTCTCCGCTCAAGGCGTTGTTTCAGGCCGCTTTGCCGCTCCTTGGTGTTACAAGGTAACCCAATGTTAGCGGCCTGTTGGCGGTTTCCCGGCGGGTGGTTCCAAGGCTAATACCGTTATTCCACTTGTTTAGGTTTCACTGTACCGGCGCCGATCTCCGCGCAGGCTTCCAGCGCCACTTTGGTAGCCCTAAAGTTCCTCGCCGCCATAAGTCAGCGTCACGCACCTGTTCACGGCGTGGAGAAGGGCTCTGATCACCGCCTCCTCTTCGCTTCTCGTAGCATATGACGCGCCGGTCGAAGGCACGTCGCCCCATGGAGCGCCGATAGTAGCTAGCACCACAGCGGTTTTTCTGCCAGACAACCGGCACAGTTGCACGTCATCAACGGAGACACCAACCAGGCCTCCGAATGCCTGGTCGAGAGCTTTTAGGGCTGCACTCACGGGCACGTTGAACCGGTTCTCGTCGGTCGGGATTCCGTCGTGTTCGCCGGTGAAAGTTCTTCCCGCACACGCCAATTCGACCGCAGCGTGTATCCGGTTCGGGTACACGTTGATCCCTACCTGTCTCACGCCAATGCGAGGCTCGGACCTGGGGTCTTCGCCGTCGCCTTTCTGCCTGCGGTCGGGTTCTGGGTACCCTGCCTTTCCCCCGGCGGTTACACCGCTTCGGGAAATCACCCTGTACTTTCTGACCGCAAGGCGCTTCCCTCCGAGCCCCTCTGAATCGGCATCGGCGCCTGGTTCAACCCCGCTGTGACCTTCAGGCGACGACGCATCGGTGCTCTGGGCTCCCGGCCTCCCCGAAGAAGGCTGGGGGACCCCGGAACTCGCAGCCTGCGCTCCACCCGAGGCAGCTTTGCGCTTCTCCGAGCCACCGGGTACCCTCGTGACGCTCAGGGCGCCTGCCCCAAGCCGGTGGCCGAGGTGCGCCATGCATGCGGACTCAACGTCGCGGATGATCCGCTTGGACCCTGCGCCCTTCCCAATGAGCACATTGATGCCAGTTACTTCGCCGGCCCGCCCGCAACTCACCTTGACGGACGCGACTCCCTTTATCCGCCTTATAGCTGCCTCTAACGCGAGGCCCTTTTCTGAGGCCTCAGACCTGTGGTTTGCCTGGCCCCTCTCCTCGCGGGGTGTCATAGGATGATAATCCTCTCCTTCTCTCTTATCCCAGCAAATAGGGTATTCTACCCCGCAATTAGGAATCCTGCTGCGACTTTTGGCTCGCTTCACCTTTTTGTAAAGAGATAACAGAGTCGGTAAGTGCGCGCAGGCCGCCTGATACAAGGCAGTGACCTCCGAGGACTATTGGTATGTCGCTTGCCAGGACGGACCTCGTGAATTCGCGCGCAACAGGGTTCTCGATATCTTCAGGGCGCATGAGGTCTGAACTGAACCTGTCTCTCGCTGGAAGATCGAGGCCGAGGTGATAGAAGAGGACCCTGGAATCCATGAACACTGCGTCAGCCACCTTGTTGAGAAGACTGGCAAAACCTGCAAACCCCACGCGTTCGACAAGAAACCCGAGGAGCGAAACAACCTCCCTTCGGTCCTGCCTGCCGAGGGCTTTCATCCCCCGCTCCTCGGAGAATACTCTCGTCCTGCATTTAAGGTTGCGGTTTACGTGTAGCACCGCACTCGGGCTTACCCGGCCAATGACCCCGACCTCAGAGAGCGGCGTGGCCAGGATATCCCTGGCCCTGATGAGGCGAGCATATGCTGGGTCGAGCTTCAGGCCCTGGATGGCGGCACGCGCGCGAGCACCTGCCGAGGGGTGAGTCCCCAGCACCATGACGTCTGCGGGGGTGTCCACGTCAAACGTGGACCCTACGGTTTCGTCCATCTTCATAACCGGCAGAGAAGATAGAGCCATGGCAAGGGCGTTATCGGAAGGGGGCGGATCTGCGAGGTCCAGGACAGCGGACGCAGGCGAGAATCCCACGATGTCGCTGGAGAAAAGGTTATTGGTCACCAGCAGCTCCCGAGAAGACGCGAGGGCCCGTGCCGCTTGGCCCACTTCCCAGGGTTCGAGAAGCGAACCTGACGCGCCACCGAGATAGAGGACAGCCTCAAGACCGTGCTTCTCAACAACACGAGCAAGCTGCTGCCCAAAATGAAACCGGCCGCGCGCCGGCATGAACTCCGCCTGGACTCCATAGCGCGCGGCCTCGCAAGCAAGGTCTTCATAGGTTGTATAGAGGAGGATCCGGTCGAGTTCCTGGAGGCTCGAAAACTTCTCGAGGTTGTCCAGGACCACCGCTTTTCTGACGGTGACGACGAGTTCCTCGACTTCACTCTTGGGCCTGCCTCCCTCGAACACCACCATCGTTACTTTGTTCACCAGACCACCTCAGAACTCAGGCTCTATGAGACCGTAGTTCCCGTCCTTCCTGCGGTAGACCACGTTCACTTCCTCCGTATCACTGTTGGAAAACACGTAGAAGTCGTGGCCAAGAAGCTCCATCTGCATCACGGCTTCCTGGATGGACATGGGCTTCATGGCAAACCGCTTCGTTCTGACGATGCGCGCCTCTTCTTCGCCTTCCTCGGCGACCCCCGGGCCGCCTGGTGGGAACTCCGCTTCGACGAGGCGTGCTCCGGTCTGGCGGAGCCGGCGGTTGATCCTGGTCTTGTACTTGCGGATTTGCCTCTCGATCTTGTCAACGGCCCCATCCACTGACGCGTACATGTCGCCGGTCTTGTCCTCGCCGCGCAGGAGAAGGCCGTTGACCTGCATCGTAACCTCGACAACGTGAAACCCTTTCTCGACGTCCATGGTTACCTGGGCATCGATCGTGTCGCCTTCGAAGAAGCGCTGGATCTTACGGACCTTCTTTTCGGCATAGTCCCGGAGAGCTTTCGTTACCTCAACGTTCTTGCCCTTGACGGTGATCTCCATTCAGGCCAGCTCCTTTCGGGGGTCTCTCGAAATGAGGCTTCCAACTATTATATTCCGCTCCAGGCGGGCAAATCCTGCCCTCCCGCTACCCTGGCACGTGGAGCTTCTTCTCGGTCACCGTGACCAGCCTTGAGATGGATAGCGTCATGACAAGGTACATCAGTGCCACCATCATCCATATCTCGAACGGCCGGAACGTTCTCCCGATGACTATCTGGCCCTTTCTTACCAGCTCTTCCATGGCTATTACCGACACGAGGGACGAGTCTTTCAGAAGCGCAATGAACTCGTTTCCCAAAGGGGGGACTATGCGCCTGAACGCTTGCGGGAGAATTATGTACCTCATGGCCTGAACATACGTCATCCCGAGAGACCTGGCGGCTTCCATCTGGCCCCTATGAATGGACTGTATCCCCGCCCTCACGATCTCGGCCACGTAAGCTCCGCTGTTCACGCTCATCGCCGAGATTGCAGCAACGTATGGCGGAATAGGAAACCCGAGTATCTGAGGAAGCCCCATGTAGACAATGAAGATCTGGACGAGCAGCGGGGTTCCGCGAAGAAAGTCCACGTACGCAGCGGCCAGATATGAGATCACCTTGGCTTTGGATATCCTTGCGATCCCGACGAAGGTCCCGATCACTATCCCGAGAGAGATGGAGATCGTGGTCAGCCTGAGAGTCATCCACGCTCCTAACAGGAGAAACGGCAACGACCTCTCGATAATATCCCACCTGAACCCCGGCAAGACTTTGGAAAGAAACGTGAAGGCAGCGTTCACCTCTCCCCACTCCCACTTTTTCTGATTCTCCGGAGCTGCCACAGCCCAACACTCTTGGCGGATGAGTTCCGCCTGGGGTTGCCATTCCTGCACTTAGCTGGGATGGCCTGTTTTTGAAGCCGCCGCATGAAACCATTGGCACGCCTGCCTGGAAGTCAGTGTGCCCACGCACCTGTTTCCCTGCCTAGTAAAACGAGACGTAACACTGCCCCGGGGCACCCTGCCCCGAAGCTGTGTTACGCACGACTGCACGGTTCGTCGATTCCAACTCGCGCCGCACTCACCCATCAAGAGCTACTCACAAGAGCTACTCGCCGAAGTATTTCGCGTAGATCTCGTCGTATTTGCCGCTGCTCTTCAGGGTTGCAAGCGCCTTGTTGATGTTTTTCAATAGGTCTTCCCTGTCTTTGCGCATGGCTATCCCATAGTACTCGACTGTGAAGGGCGCGCCGACTATCTTGAGGGTTGAGTCTTGCTTTACGGCGTCCGCCGCTACGGCGATGTCCATCACGCACGCGTCTACCCCGCCGTTCTTGAGTTCCAGGAACGCGTCGGGCGCGAGGTTAAACCTCTTGACCTCTCCCACGCCCTCGATCTTTGAGGCCGCGAAGTCTCCAGTGGTGTTAATCTGCACAGAAACCTTCTTACCCTTGAGGTCGGCAGGCTGGCTTATACCCTCGGTGCCCTGCTTCACCACGATCACCTGGCCAGCGGTGAAGTATGGGTCTGAGAAATTGACGCTCTGCGCGCGCTCGTCGGTGATGGTCATGGCTGATATGATGACATCATAGTTCCCGTTGAGAAGCCCCGGGATTATACCGTCCCACGCCGTGTTGATGATCTCCGCCTTCATGCCCATCTCTTCAGCGATGGCGCGAATGAGGTCCATGTCGAAGCCTTTAATCTCCCCGGTCTTTTCGTCCTGCCACTCGAAAGGTGGGAACGCTACGTCAGAACCTACCTTGAGCACGGGGGGCTCGGGCGCGGCAGCGGGCTCCGGCGCTTTCTTGAGAGCGAGGCCCGCCGCAAGCAAGATGACAACGGCAATAGCAATAATGAGTCCAATGGCTGACTTCCTCATCGTAATTCTTCACCCTCCTCGAGTTTCTTGGAATTCCCGATCCGATTATAGTGCTTGGGATAACCCATAGCAAGTACGGGTTTCCGCCGTTTAGAAAGGAGGCTCGGCCCAGCGGATATCCACCATCCGGTCATCGGGCAACGCAGGGATGGGAGGGAGCTCAGAAACCTTGATGCGACTGCAGAAGTAACCCCCGAGGTCGCCGACCTTCTCGAAGGACAAGCCCGGGACGTTGGCCATGCCCACGCTGGCGAGGCCAGACGCAGCCATCATCGAACTTCCTGACCATACCACCTCAAAGTCCAGAGGATCCAGGCACGCCACCATGGCAACGCTACCGGCGCTGGAGTCTGTGCCACACTCCCCCCGATCCACCAGGTCAGGCTGACCCCGATGGTCGCTCGGACCAGCGCAAAGCACATATGCCCCACCAGCCCCGCGCTCCAGAAGCTTGATGTAGGATAGCGCGGAATTCAAATGCCCCGCCGTATCGCCGTCCATCACAAAAACCGATGCGGGCACTTGTTCCAATATGGACTTGTGCGCGCCCCACATGGCGCGAGAAATGATGAGCGTAGGCGTGACTCTGTTCACAAGGTGGATTCCGAACTCGGCCGACTGAATATGAGAATCATCCCCAAGAGCTGTGGAGCGGTCTCTGTCTGCGAAACCGGCACCATGCCACGCGTTACGCGTCCGGACGTCGAAAGTGAGGCTGACCCATAGCCGGGTATCTCCCGGCATAGGAGAGGCTATGGTTTCATAGCATGTGGAGCCGTCTGGCATTTCTGTCGTGAGCGGCAGGCCCGCGAGGGCAGCCCAGAACCCAGTCATCAGGTACTGCGCGCCGGCCACAGGATAGTAGTGGGAGCTTTTTGCCCAGACGATTTGGGGGTTGTGGAGACTCGCGGCGACATGCCGTACATCGCTGACAGGGAATATCACATCCTCAGTTGCGTTGAGCATGAGCACCGGTCTTGGCCATAGATCGGGAAGGGCGGCAGGATCCACCATAGTGAGAACCTCCGCAGCGCGGTTGAGGTCTGCTATGCCAAGCCTGGAGATAAGCCTGAAGTCTCTAACGACCGGCGTGTCGCTGTGGGCAAGTATATTGGCAAAACTGCCCCCGGAAACGAGGAACATTCCGCCTGCGAACCTCGGCTCGACCTTATATGCCAACGCGGACACTATTCCCCCTAGACTCGCACCGGTAATGTAGACACGGGCAGGGTCCACATTTTCCCTGGACACGAGCCAGTCAAGCGCGCGCCGCATGTCGATGACTGCGCGCCTGAAGTTGTCCCTCACGGTTTCAGGGGATGCCACAACAAACTTCTGGCCTGACATGAGCTGAACGCCCTTGGCGCGCCTATGATGGTATGGGAGGCTGGGCATGAGAACCGCAAACCCGCGCTTTGCAGCGAAGTCTGCAACAAACCAGAACTGGTCCTCTGCTTCTGAAAACATTCCGTGCACGCCGACGACGGCGGGGACCCGAGAGAGCTTACTGTCTATCTTGGGCTCGAAGTAAGCAGCGTAGACGGTATCGCCCTCGCTCAGGTATGTGAGCTCGTACCGTCGGTACCACATGTTTTCGTCCTCAAGAACAAGGCGCGCGGAAAGAGGCGCAGCTTCATCGTACGAGTAGAACCTGATCATCTCAGTGGCTTCCACCACATTCGTAAGGCTGGCGGACACGGTCGGAGCCTGTCCTGCCTCGCTTACTGACGGCGTGGCCAAAGAGACAAGGGACAGTAGAACAAATGCACATCCGAAGGTCCGCGTTGGGAGATTCCAAATCCTATAAGGATTCACTCCAACACCCGTTAGCACTTGCGCACACCCCTCTTCCGAGCGACAGAGAAAGGCGCGGCCATAAGGCCGCGCCGTAGAACGGCGTCCGGAGTATGCCGCGAATGACGCCTCAGTTCTCTCGAATCAACATGCCTGGCGGCACATCGCCAAACGCACGCTCACCGCACCCCTGCTATCCGGAGCTTCTTTGGACTAGGCGCCCCGGTATGCCTTCTGGGCCTCGAAGCACTCCCGGCAGTAAACCGGCCGATCTTCCCGAGGCTTGAACGGAACCTGAGCTTCTTTGCCGCAAGACGAGCAGATGACCGTGTGCATCTCCCTCAGACCGTCGTTTCGCTGACGCTTGCGGGATACGCGGCACTCCCTGCAGCGAACGGGCTCGTGTTCGAACCCCTTCTCCGCATAGAATTCTTGCTCGCCCGCGGTGAAGACGAACTCCGCACCACAGTCGCGACACGTTAACACCTTGTCTTTGAACTCCATTTAGATATATCCCCTCGCTTTGTGGTAATGGCGCCCTTGCTCAGATAACCGGTCGTACCCCGAGGCACTTTTCTCTCCTCTTGTGCCCGTAGCCCGCGGCTGGCCTAGAGTGTAAACGATGGACCTGAACAAGTCTGGCTGAATACATTCTACTCGCCCGAGGCCAGAAAAGCAAGCAAATTTGGCAATTTCGTCTCCGCTTACCCCGTACAGTATCCAGATACGCCCCGGTATCCTGATAGGTGTATCGCCATGAATTCGCGCCGCTTCTCAGCACGCCTCAGATTGATTCGGCCCGTCCGCAGATGGCCGAATTAACAGGCCCCGCCATGCAAGCACAAGCGTCGGCACCCGCCGCAAGTCAGGGCTTCTCCTGAACTTCTACCCACACGCGTCTTCTTGATTTCGGCGCCAGGATTGCTTGACCGCCTGAACGGCACTGATGGTACCCTACGGACCTCCGCAACCTCTGCGGCTCAACAACGCTCCCGGCCACAGCTTGCGCAATCACGTGGACAAGCCTGTGCCGCGGCGCATGGCAGCCTTGAGTAGCTCGCCGAAAATGAGAGGGGACAGCGAAAGGGCGCAGACAGTGGCCCACTCCGGTCCTGTCAGCGGCACCGTATCGAAGACAGGTCGTAGAGCTGGCACCGTGAGAACGGCGAGCTGCAGCAGGCCAGACGCGATCCACGCTCCTACCAGGTACTTGTTCGTGAGGGGACCCACCTGGAACAGCGACCTTATGGTCGAACGGAAATTGAATGCGTGGAACAACTGGCTGAGCGACATAGTGGCAAAAGCCATGGTCCTCGCGGCCAGTACGGGATCCCTCGCAGTCCCGATCTCCTCTCTCACTCCCAGCCAGAACGCGAGAAGAGTCACACCTCCGATGAACGCCCCGTAGAGGCCTATCCGCAGCCCTCCGCCGCGGCCGAACACCGACTCCTGACGCTTACGCGGAGGCCTGCGCATGATGCCGGGCTCCGGGGGCTCAACGCCCAGTGCGAGCGCGGGCAGGCTGTCTGTGACAAGGTTAACCCAGAGTATCTGAATGGGCGTGAGAGGTCTGAAGCTCCCAGTGACTACCGCGGTAAATATAGCGACGATCTCACCTATGTTGCACGATATGAGGTAGGCTATGGACCTCCGGATATTGTCGAAAATGGCTCTGCCCTGGCGCACCGCCTCGACGATTGTCGCAAAGTTGTCGTCTGCAAGCACCATGTCAGCAGCTTCTTTTGCCACGTCGGTCCCGGTTATGCCCATTGCACACCCTATGTCCGCTCGCTTCAGGGCCGGGGCGTCGTTTACCCCGTCGCCCGTCATAGCGACAACGTGCCCCTGACGCTGGAGCGCCTCTACGATGCGGACCTTGTGTTCCGGCGATACCCGCGCGTAGACCGAGATCTTCCCCACAACAGAATCAAGCTCCTCATCGGTGAGAGAATCGAGCTCGTTGCCAGATAGCGCAGTAGTAACCCGCTCTCCGTCCCCATCCCCAGCCTGCCACCTCGCCCTCGCCTTACTTAAGGCATCAGCCCGGCAGGGTTCAACGCCGTCGGATGAGCCGAGCCCCACAGCCTGCGCTATAGCCACGGCGGTGTCTTTATGGTCGCCAGTGATCATGATCGGGAGTATACCTGCGTCCCGACACGTCTGCACAGCCGCCGGCACCTCGGCCCTGGGCGGGTCCATCATTCCCATGAGACCCACGAACACAAGGTCGCGCTCGATCTCCTCCGCCGTGACTCGCGAAGGCATGCCGGCAACTCCAAGGCTCCTGTAAGCGCAGGCGAGGACACGCAGCGCCTCGGCGGCCATTGAGGCGTTCACTCGTGTGATCTCGGCCCTCTTGCCTTCATCCAGCGGACGGACCTCTCCCGCTTCAAAGATGAACGCGCACTGCCGCAGCACGGAGTCGGGAGCGCCTTTCACCAGCGCTACGTAGGTACCGGGTTCTCCCGGAGACCCGGTAGCCCTGGTAGCTCCGGTAGCCCCCTCGGGCGAGTCCATATCACCGGCCACAGAGGGCTGTTCCGCGAACGACGGCCCGTCGCTTCCCGGTTGCGCCCCGAAACCTTTTGATCCGCCATCCTCGGTCAAAGCTCCACCAGGTCCGGCCACATTTGCTCCGGCAGCCTCCACTGCGAGGGGCCACGGGAACCGGTTTATGGTCGTCATCCGCTTTCGGACGGAATCGAACGGGATCTCCGCGACCCGTGGCGCGCCCCGAGCCTCCTCTGGGCCGAAACCAGCCTTGCGCGAAGCAACCACGAGAGCCCCCTCTGTTGGATCGCCAATGACGTACCACTCCCCGGAATCCGGGTTTTGCCGAAGCTCTGCGTTGTTACAGAGCGCAGCGATGCGCGCCAGCATGCAAAGGTGGGGCTCGGAGCAGTCGAGCACAGCCGCGCTTGCTATCCTGAACTCGCCCTGGGGGGAGTAGCCCTGGCCCGTGACCTCGAGCACCGTTCGATTCACGTACGCCCGGACTACCGTCATCTCGTTTTCCGTGAGAGTGCCCGTCTTGTCGGAGCAGATGGCGGTGGCGCTCCCGAGGGTCTCCACGGCAGGAAGCTTCCTTATGATGGCTCGATGCCTCGCCATGCGCTGTACACCGATGGCGAGCACCACGGTGACGATGGCAGGCAACCCTTCGGGAATCGCCGCGACAGCGAGACTGACGGCCGTCAAGAACATCTCGAAAACCTGGATGCCTCGGAGAAGACCAGCAAGAAACATCAGGCCGCAAAGCCCGAGCGCGGCTCCGCCCAGCCACTTCCCAAGATCTTCCATGCGCTCCTGGAGCGGCGTTTGCTTCTCCAGGGATGCCTCCATCAGGCCTGCAATCCGCCCTACCTGCGTGTTCATGCCAGTGGCAACAACCACGCCACGGCCGCGGCCGTAGACGCAAATTGTGGCCATATGCAGCATGTTTGTCCTGTCGCCCAGAGACACGTCCTGCTGGGGGATGCGTTCAACGCTTTTTTCCACGGGCACCGACTCCCCGGTGAGGGCAGCCTCCTCCACTTTCAGCGTGATTGCCTCTGCAATCCGGATGTCAGCAGGGATGTGGTCACCAGCCTCGATGAGAACCACATCGCCGGGCACAAGTTCGCGCGTGGGGACAGTCACCGTCATGCCATCGCGCCGCACCCTGGCAAGGGGAGCAGCGAGCTTCTTCAAGGCGGCCAGGGATTTCTCGGCCTTGCTCTCCTGGGTTACGCCGAGCACCGCGTTGAGAACGACGATTGCCATGATGACAAGCCCCTCGCCCACCTCACGAAGGGCCGCCGATATCACAGCAGCAATGATGAGAACGAGCACAAGGGGCTCCTTGAACTGCCCAACGAACATCTGGAGGATAGTGGGACCCGGCTTTTCGAGGAGCTCGTTCGGGCCGAAGCGCTCGAAGCGCGCCCTGGCCTCTTCGGAAGACAACCCGGTCGAAATGTCGGTGCCTAGGATGCCTGCGACGTCCGAAACCTCTAGCGAATGGTACTCAGGCGTGCGAGCCCGGATGCTATCGCCTTCTACGATAGCCCCTGACGCTGCTTTGGAAGCCTTGTTTGCCTTCATCGACAATGTCCTTTCTCACAAGGAATGAAGAATAACGCAGCTACGGGCGACTCCTACCGCAACCGCGACTTCTTGGGCGCATAGACCTGGCACTTGCCTCAGTCGTACGCGAGGCACAGGGTCAGCCGACGCATTTCTGAACAACCCGCACGAGAACGAACACAACCCCGTAGTGATCACGTGAGCCCACCTGGGTTACCTGAGCACCGCGTATGCAACAGCAGCCATCACAAGGATAGCTTCGGGAATGGCCACTAGCCTATAGACTCTCCCAAAATCCGCTTTGAAGTGTGCGACCGTGAGAGAGAAACACAGGTGCGCGGGAGAAAGCATGACACCCGCTTGTCCGCTCACAACACCGAGTATAGCCAGGCTAAGGGATGGCTGCCCCGCACCTGCGGCCCCCAGGCCTGCAACGACGGGCAGTGCAAGCCCCGCGTATGCTGGCGCATATCCCGTGAGAAACCCAACAAGAAACGGCATCGCAAAGGCAACGAGAGCCATTGGGACGCCCGCGGCCTCGAAGAACGCCGGCAACTGTTCCACAGCCCCTGAAAGTCCAAGGACTCCCTTGAAGGCCATCACCCCTGCGATGAGGAATATCATTCCGCTCGAGATGGCTTCTTTCAAAAAGCCTGCGGCAACCCGCGCCGGGATTCGCGCGTACATCGCTGTCAGTAGCGCTACCCCTCCGAGGGCAAACATGAGGTCGAGCTTAAGCACAACCGCACATACGATTACGGACATAACGGGCACGAGCCCGTTCGCGAGCGCGACCCAGTCGGCGCGCGTTGGACGAGCCGTGTCTCCATTACGCCAAACAGCCTGTGGGAGCCTTCGAAAGACAACCACTGCGCCGGATAAGACCGCAAGCACAAAGAAAGGGGAGGTGAGGGTGACGTACGTCCAGATAGGTACTTCCAGTAACTTCGAAGCGATGATGACGCCGGAGTAAATCGGGACCACGAACTCCATGGGATGCCTGAACCAGTAGTTTATGAAGCTCTTTTCCTCAGCCGATATGGGTATGTCGCGGGTGGCCTCGCCCACCATCGGGGCGGAAAACAAGGCTCCCCCCGCTGAAGGCAGGAACCCCACAAACAAGGGTAGAAGTGCCGCAACCACGCGCTGGTCTCGGACGATCTTCCGAAGCGCCCCCGTCATGCCCTCGAGGAACCCAGCATAACGCATGATGCTCTCAAGAATCATTACAAGAACAAGAGCGACCGCGAGCCTGACGGAGTCCATAGCGAACACGGAGAGTACCATTCCGCGCGCAAGAGCCAGCGGTCTAAGACCGAACATGAGACCGAGCGCAGCAGATGCTATGAACATGGCGATGCCAAGGTTGATCTTCCTGCGGAGTGCAACTACGATGAACAGGCAGACGAGAACCAGCCTTAGAACAGCAGACACTTGCGAGTCTCCTTTGTCCCGCAGTCGTACGGCATACCTTTAAAACTTCGCGAGAGCGCGAGCAAATCCTCCTCGGGACCATCAAAGATCGTGCTCGCGGCGCGGGTCTAGATCCTTTCAGAAAACCTGCTCACATCATTTCAGTACTGAAAACGGCGGACCCACAGTTGAGCTAGAGCCCGATCCGCGTGCGGGGGAGAGGCTCGCTTTCGTGCGGAACAGTCGAACATGGAGAGCAAAAGGCGACAACTCGGCTCACACTACCCGTATGGCAAACTCCGGGCACACCGGGCTGCAATAGCCGCACAGGATGCACACAGTCGGATCGACGCGAGACTTGCCGTCCACGAGCGACAACGCGCCGCTCGGGCATGCTTCCACGCACGCGCCGCAACCCTTGCAGTACCGGGGAACTATCTTGAGACGTTTCGTCTTAAACGTTGCTTCCAATTCCGCTGGAGGGACAACTTCCCCCGAGAATATCCGGCAATTCATGTCCACCTCGGCCTCTGATACCATTCCGACCGCCACAGCGTGAACGCCGGGCAACCCCAGGACAAACCGAAAGGCTTCCTGACGGTTTGCCATCAAGTGCCCGCCGCCGAGGGCCTTCATGGCGTATATCCCCTTACCCCGCTCGGCCGCGAAGCGGACCGCGCCTATCATCTCCTCCACCGTTCCGCCAAGAAGCCCCAGGCCAGCGATGTTGATGAGCGGGTGAATGATATCGATATCGTTCCGCTCCGCGGCGGCTTTTACCACGCTTACTCTATGAGTCGAAATGCCGACGGCTCGCACCAGTCCCCTCGCTTTGTATTCGTGCAAGCAATCATGCGCGCCGGCCCGCTCCTCAAACACCCTCTCGTCAAGGCGGTGCGCGTGCAACAGCACAATGTCCAGTTTCTCCACGTCAAGCTCGTCGAGAGCAAAGCGGATATGATCCTGGGCTTCCTCATAACTTGAGGCTGGCGTCTTGGTGGCAATCACGACCTTGCCAGCCCACCCTTCCTTCGCCCTGCGAATATGTTCATACGTCCCATAGGAGTGCGCAGTATCGATGAAGGTCACCCCGCTCTCCAGCGCCCTTCTTATCACGCGCGCCCCCTGCGCCGCAGGCACATCGGCCTGTATCGGCCCTATGGGGAGAGCCCCGAAACCGAGCCTCGTGACTTCTATGCCGGTGTTACCAAGGACAGCTTTAGGAAGCATGCCGCGACCCCCTCGAGCGCACAGTCAAGTCAGGCAGATGGCCCACACGACTGCTTAACTGCACTATTCGACCCTTAGCAGCAAACATCCTGCCTTTCGCGCAGGACAAAAGGAGTGACTGCGCCTCCACAGTGGTTACGTAGCCTTACCCATGCTGGTTACGCACACCGACCATCTACGGGGGACGCGGTCTCGGAATGTCCACAAGACGGGCCCGAGCGCAAGACGTCACATACTGGCGCTCGGGCCCCATGGATTCCGAGCCCCAAAGAAAGGGAGGCGTAGGTATCTGTGGGAGGAGATGCTCTGGTCGGGTTCACGCAGGGGGCTCCGCCGTCGCATAGACGTCTCTCGCGGCGGAGACACCTATCCCGGGCTCCAGGCGGTACCCTTGCGCCAGCAGGGCGTCCTCAAGCGCGTTCAGGAAAAGAAATACGTTTTCCCGGGTGCACGAGTGCCCCATCAGACCCACGCGCCATATGCGGCCTTTGAGGGGTCCGAGACCTCCTCCTATCTCCAACCTATAGCGGGTGAGGAGATACTTGCGGACGCTTGCATCCTCCACGCCGTCCGGGACCTCCACCGACGTCAGCATCGGCGCCCTGTAGCCTTCCTGTGCGAAAAGACGAAGCCCCATTGCGGTGAGCCCGGCCTTAAGGGCGTCGCTATGCAGCTTGTGTCTTGCGAACCGCGCTTCAAGCCCCTCCTCATGAATGATACGGAGGCTCTCGTAGAGAGCGTAGATCATATTCACTGGCGCGGTGTGGTGATAGAACCTCTCCTTCCCCCAGTAGCTGTGGAGCATGGTAAGGTCAAGATACCAGCTCTGGACCTTCGTCTTTCGTCCCTCAAGCCTCCTCCGAGCGGAGTCCCCTATCGTGATCGGAGCAAGACCCGGAGGGCAAGACAGGCATTTCTGGGTGCCGCTGTAGCATACGTCTATCCCGCTGGCATCAACCCGGACGGGCACACCTCCCAGAGACGTCACGGCGTCCACGACTAGAATCGCACTGTAACTATGGGCTATATCGGCGATGGGCTCTATGGGCTGCAACACCCCGGTGGATGTCTCGGCGTGAACGACGGCAACAAGCTTCGCAGGGCGGGCATCAAGCGCTTTTCTGACCTCATCGGGCTCGATGATCTTGCCCCACTCGGCCTCCACGACCGCGAGGTCGCCGCCGCACCTTTCTACTATGTCAGTCATTCTCTGGCCAAACAGCCCATTTATGCACACGAGGACCCGGTCCCCGGGCTCGATGAAGTTCACGAGCGCCGTCTCCATCCCGGCGCTGCCCGTCCCCGATATCGGGATCGTGAACTCGTTTCCGGTTTCAAACGTCTTTGCGAGGAGGTCTTTAGTTAAGTTCATTATGCCCAGGAATTCGGGATCCAGGTGACCCAGCACGGGCAAGCTCATGGCGCGAAGCACCCTGGGGTGGACACTGCTCGGCCCAGGGCCCATAAGCACTCTTCCTTCAGTTCCGATAGCGGGATAACCCTCCATGTGATGCACCCCTTACGCAGCTCAAATTATGCCAGTGCACGAGAAAACCCACTCCAAAGGGGACTTTCAGGGGTAGCGGCCGCACCGGCACGGACGGCAGCAAGCCGCTTCACCTGGGGAAGTGCCACTTCACGGGCGGATCTCGCCACATTCAAGGTATTGAGAAGACGTCAGCCTTTTAGCGCTCCCACGGTAAGCCCCTTCAGGAAATACCGCTGAAATGCGAGGAACACGATAGTTATCGGGATGGCGGCGTAAGTTGCGCCCGCCATTAAGAGACCAAACGCCATCGGGACTTCTTCCTGCAACATCGCGAGCCCCACCTGAAGCGTACGCATCTCTGACGAGTTGGTGATCACAAGCGGCCATAGAAAGTCGTTCCATTCTCCTACAAACGTGAAGATGCCCAGCACCGCCAGCGCGGGCTTCGCAAGCGGCGCGATGATCAGTCTGAAGATCCCGAACTCGGAAGCTCCGTCGATCCTCCCGGCATCGATGATCTCCCCGGGGAGAGTCTGCATGAACTGTTTCATCAGGAACACCCCGAAAGGGGCGGATATGGAAGGCAGAATGAGCCCGTAGTACGTATTTATGAACCCGATTTTTGACATGAGGATGTAGCGAGGTATGAGCGTGACCTGCCCTGGGATCATCATCGACCCAACGTACAGCCAGAAGAGGAGATTACGCCCTGCGAACTGTTTCTTCGCAAAGGCGTACCCGGCCAGAGCCGCTACGAAAAGCTGTGTTGCGGTAACCGCCACCGCCACAACGGCGCTGTTCAGGGTCCAACGTCCTAGAAGCGGTCGCGAGAGGAGTTCCGCGAAGTTAGCCGTGGTCGGGTTTTTCGGGAACCACTCCGGAGGGAGCTTGACCGCCAGCGTAGGTTCTTGAATTGCCGTGACTACCATCCAGTACAGGGGCATCAGAGACAAGACCGCCAGTAAGGCCACCATCGCCAACGCAACTACCTGCCAAGGTCCAAATCGCCCGGCTCCGAGGGTTCTCATACCCCACCGCCGCAGCATCCGGTTGCCCCCGGCCCCTGTGGCATCAGCCCGCAAGCTGGGAAAGGATGAGGAAGCAGGCATCAATATTCGACCTCCTGTCCCAGCCACTTGAACTGAACGACCGCCAGCAGAAACACGATGGCAAAAAGAACGACAGCCTGTGCCGATGCGAGCCCGAAATCATACTGCTTGAAGGCGGTGTCGTAAATGAGGTATACAAGGGTCGTAGTAGAGAACTGCGGTCCCCCCTGTGTCATCAGGTATATGTTCGTGAACACCTGAAAGCTTGATATGGTGCCCATGACCGTGAGATACAGTAAGGTGGGCCGTAGAAGCGGTATTGTAACTCTGAAGAAGGCCTGAATCCTGGTGGCCCCGTCCAGATACGCGGCTTCGTACAAATACTGTGGAATGCTCCCCATCGCTGCCGTTATGAGGACGATGGAGGAACCCCCGCCCATCACCACCTGCATGAGAATGATGGATAGCAGTGCGGTCCGCACATCGCCGAGCCACGCACGCGGCGCAAGCCCCGCCAAGTCCATCAGGTAGTTCAGGAGCCCGAAAGGCGGGTTGAATATCCACAGCCAGACCATGGAGATTATGACCGCCGACGTCACGTGAGGCAGGTAAAACGCAGCCTTGAAAAATGTCTGAATGGGTTTGGAGAAGGGAAAGATGAGCGCCGAAATGATGAGCGCTTTCCCGAGCCACAGGGGTACAACTCCGAGAGTATATAGCGCGGTGTTCTTCAACGCGACCCAGAAAAGACGGTTCTGGAGAAGTTCCACGTAGTTCCGGAGCCCGACCCAGTGTTTGTCGAAGACCTCGTAGTTGAGGAGGCTCAAGTAGCCGCCCCAAATCACCGGCACGAGAAAGAAGAATCCAAAAAGGACGAAGCTGGGCGCGATGAAAGCATATGCCCACCGGTCCTTGTACAGCCTCAGGAATATCGCCTGCAAGTTTACCCCTCCAGCGCACCATGATGAAACCTGGCGGCGGGGACAGGACCCCGCCGCCCCGCCGACTTGCCCCGCGGACGCACCGCCGCCCACGCAGTCCCCGGTCGGTGGCTATTTCTTGAAGACGATCTTGTTCGCCTCGCGGACGAAGTCGTCCAGGGCCTGTTTGGGCGTCTTGGTCTTGCCGAGGGCAGCCTCAAACATGGCTTGGAGGTGCTTGTCTATGGGATCCGTGTTGATGTCGGCGGATCCAAAGTAAGGGATTCCATGTTCGATGGCCCTGACGTAGACATCAACCTCTTTCTCGAAGGGCGAGCCTTTATACAGGTCCTTGTTGACCGACTTGCGCGCCGTAACGTACAGTAGCGACTTGAGCAAAGCAGTGTTCTCCTTGTTTGTCAGGAAGCGCGCGAACTCCATGACCATCTTCTTTTTCTCCGGATCGCGCTGCCGGAAAACCACGAACCCGCCGCTCGTGTGGTATGCTATCGGGCCGACCTCGGGGAGGTGGGGATAGCGGGCGATGTGCACCGGGAAGGCCTCCTTGAGCTTGCCCTCTTTCACGTATCTGTCAATGCGACCGATCTCGTAAGGGCCTCCGTACCCGATGGCCGTCTTCCCCTGGTGGAACATGTTGATGGAGTCGTAAATGCCCATACCCGCCGCGCCTTCCGGAGCGATCTTATACTTGTAGATGGCATCGACGATGAACTCGAGCGCGCGCACCCCCTGAGGGCTGTTAAGCGCAAATCCAGTCTCGTCTGAGTTCAATAGACGCGCCCCAAACAGATGCATCCAGCCCATCATGACGAGCAGGTCCTTTGCCGGGAAGCTGAGAGCGTAGACATCGGTCTTGCCGTCGCCATCCCTGTCAAAGGTGAGCTTGCGCGCGGCGTCCAGGAACTCATCCAACGTCCATCCACGATCAGGCAGCGGGGGGAGGCTGACGCCCCGTTCCTTGAATATGGCCGGGTTAAGCAGGAGCGTCGATCCCATGCCGTTGTTGCTGTTGTTCCACGGGAAAAGGTAATAGTGGTTGCCGACTTTGCCGACGTCTAATGCATACTGGTAGAAGTCCTCCCTGTCCGCTGCCGTAAGGTACTCATCGAGCGGTTCCAACAGGCCCTGTTTTACCCATTCCTGCTTAAAGCCTATGGGCTTCAGCACATCCGGGGGGTTACCCGCCAAAATCGCGGCAGCGACCTTCTGGTCAAATCCGACGTTGGTTACGACTTCGTATTTCACGGTGACTTCGGGGTGTAGCTTCATGAACTCACTACTGGCCCACTGCGGAAAGTCCTCGGCCGTGACAGCCTTGTCCGGCGGGAAGCCAGGGGGCGTAATACGCCAGGGATTGATCCACCAGGTGATAGTGATAGGCTTCGGGGCAGCAGTTGCAGCCGGGGCAAAAGGTGGACAGCTTCCCATTACATTTGTAAGAGCGATGCCGACGGAAACAACAAGGAGTATCTTAACCCACATCCCAGTTCGACAGGCACCCGACAGATTTCGTCCGCATCTCAACACTTGCTAGCCCTCCCCTTACAGCGGTTTTTGTAGACTGGAGCCGCCGCAGGCAGGACCCGTTGTCTTAGGCGCGAACCTTATAACGGGCTGTGTGTTCGAGGTTGCTCCGATGAACAAGCCTACCGGACCGCCCCAAAACAGTGAAATTCGTCAACAGGAGCCTGATTCCTTCCAATTGAGGTGGTTCGCCTGATCGATCTGATAACCTTTGACTTGGACGGCGTACTTATCCAAAACCCGTTTCGCCGGGGGGTATTCCCGCATGTCTGTCGGATACTGGCCCCTTATGTGACTGCGGCTCGGGACCGGGCCCAGCAGGCGCAGACGTCGGCGGGCGCGAAGACGGATGAGCGCCAGGTGGGATGCGTCACGGAGGACCCGGCAACAGATGTGATGCGTTTCATAATAGAGGAGGCGAAGAGGCGGCTTCTTGAAGGGCGTTTCGTGGAAGCCTACGACTGGGACGACATCGTGGCACGCGTCGCCGCAGACCTGTCTATTCGAGCAGGCGCAAGCAGCACCCCGCGCCTGGACGTAGCGGGCCTGGTGCGCTACTACTGTGAGGTGCCAGGCATGGTATCACTCCTCCCGGAGGCGCGCGAAGTACTGAGCTCTTTGCATGAGAATGGGTATGTCCTGAGCGTGATCACGAACGGCTATCGGAGGTACCAACTTCCGGTGCTACAAGCTCTCGGAATAGAGCACTTCTTCGACATGGTGATCACGCCCGAAGAGGTCAATGCAACCAAACCGCAACCCCAGATATTTCGATCAGCATGGAGCGGCCGGCTTGCGCCGCTGCACGTCGGGGATGATCTGATACATGACGCCTGGGGCGCCCGGACGGCAGGAGGGTATTCCGTATGGCTTCACCGGAACCTCCCCGACGGTTTACGCCGCAAGCTTCCCGAACAGAGACCCTTATGCAACGAGTTTGCTTACGTGCGGGATGACGCATTTAACCGGGTCATGGCGAAGGAAGCATACGGCGTGCCGGCCACCGTCTGCACCCCCCATGCCGTTATAGAAACCCTGGGCGAACTGCCGGACCTCCTCCGACGGCTCGAGGGTAGCGGCAGTCTAGCCTGCAGCAACGAGCTCTAGTTATGCTACCTGACCAGGTTCACATTCCTGGTGCTCCCCATGCTTTTGTACGGATTTAGACGGGCCTACCCGCGTCTCCAACAACCTGGCCCTCATTTCGCGAGGTTTCCGGCGGCTTTCACTCGGATCCGCGTTGCGTTGCCGGGCAGGTAGGCGAGGGGCACGTCGTCGATCTCCACGATCTCGATTGTTGCTGGATCGGCGCCGGCCTTGACAGCTTCCTCCTTGGCCATCTCGGTGGCCCGTCGAATGGCTTTATGCCGTCACCTTAGCGCGGTTGATCGGTTGGACAATATGCTCTGAGCCTCCCCAGAGCTAAAGCTCGGGGGTTCTGGGGGGAACACCTCTGCCTCTCCCGGGCTCTCGCCTTCGCATGACAGCCAGGCTACAGCATCCCGGGCCTTAGCTTTGGCTATAGCCCCTTTTCGCAGGCGAGCCGCTCTGTCCCTCTCAGGCGCTCCTATATAGCTCTGGAGCCTCGCAGCTTCACCAGCCCAACGCCGCCTGCGGGAGCGGCTCCGCACCCTGACGTTATACGTCCGCGCTGGGCTATAGGTACCTTGAAGATTTTACGCAAGCGGAGGATTATCCGCTGCAACCGCCAATCTTCACTTCTCAAGGTGCCAAATATAGATTCGACACATGGGGAGAGTTTCCTGCCGGAAGAGAGAACGTATTTTCCGCCTTATCCCCAGCTCCAAAAGAGCGGGGCTTGCGGCGGCCTATCTTGGGTCAACACCCTGGTGCGCCTTGGTGCGCCCGTGCGCCCGGTGCAGGTGCGCCCAGTGAGCTTGCCAGCGCATTCTGGTGCTGTGCGAGGGCCCGGATGTCAACGTCCGGAAGCGCCCCGTTCTCTACCACGATCCTGCCGTTTATGACCGACAGTTTGACCCGCCCCGGGTGCGAAAACACAACTGCAGCAACAGGGTCCCACGTTGCGCCAGCGTACTGAATCTCGTTCAGGTCGACTGCTATGAGGTCTGCCGCTTTGCCCGGCTCAAGCGAGCCGAGAGCATTATCCCAGTGGAGGGTGCGGGCACCGTCGAGGGTGAGCATTTCAAGGACGTCGAGTGCTCCGAGGGCGCCTGCGTCGCACTTGGCGGCACGCTGCAGAAGCATAGCCATGCGTCCTTCGTTGAGAAGGTGAGATGAATCGTTACTTGCGCTTCCGTCAACGCCGAGGCTCACGACTACCCCCGCCGCCAGCATGTTTGCGACAGGAGCCACTCCCGACCCCAGACGCATGTTGGAGGTAGGACAGTGCGAGACCGCCGTTCCTGACGAAGACAGCCTCCGTATTTCGCGCTCGTTCAGATGCACTGCGTGGGCGACCCACGTCCGCCCGTCAAGCCACCCGACCTCATCGAGGTAGTCCACAGGCCGCAGCCCGTACTGCTCCATGCAGTACCGATTCTCGTCCCGAGTCTCGGCAAGGTGTGTATGACATAGCAGCCCCCGGTCGTCCGCGAACTCCTTCGTCTCCTTCAAGAGCCTCGTCGTCACGGAAAACGGAGAGCAGGGCGATAGCGCAATCCGGCACATGGAAAAGGGAGAGGCGTCGTGGTAGGCTGCAACAACGCGTTCGTAGTCACTCCGTATGGCGTCTTCATCCTGAACGACCTCGTCCGGGGGCAGCCCTCCATCTGACTTTCCCCGGGACATCGCGCCCCGACTCGGATAAAACCGTATACCCATTTCCGCGGCAGCCCTGATGGTCTCATCCAGGAGGTTGGCCGGGGCCGACGACGGAAACACATAGAAAAGGTCTGATGTCGTCGTGCACCCGGAAAGAAGGAGCTCGGCTATACCTACCTTGGCGCTGACATACACCATCTCGGGAGTAAGGTTAGACCATACGGGATAGAGCGTGGTCAGCCACTCAAAGAGCCCTGAGTTTTGGACTGCAGGAACGCATCTGAACAAAGTTTGATAGAGATGGTGGTGAGTGTTGATGAGGCCCGGAAGGACCACGCAACCGGAGGCGTCTATCGTTTGCGTGACGCCGTCCAGCAGTTCCGGCTTCTCGGAGAGTTCGCGATCCTCACCGACCGCAGAGATTTGAGGTCCGCGAGTAAGCACAAACCCGTCCCTGATAACCCGTTGATGTGGATCCATCGTAACAATAGCTTCGGCGTTCCTGACTAGTAATCGTGCGTCAACCATAAGCGTTTGCTCTGCCTTTCTGAGAAAACCCGATGGAACTGGTGTCGGCTAGCCCGGGGGCGCATACGAGGGGCGAGGCTAATCTAGCGTCGGAATTTCCTCACCGCCTTGAACCGGATCTTGTCCTCTCTGAAGTACTGGTACGAGAACATGACAGGATCGTTCTGCGCGTCGAAGCTGAGCGCTTCTATCAGGAGACAAGGCGTGTTCGGGTCGCACCGCAGGTGGGCGCCGACCTCCATCCCTGCAAGAACTGGCACGATCTCCACAACCTCGTAGGCAACTTGTTTGTGACAACGTGCTTCGAGGAACTCATACACCGGGCGCTTCAACTCGTCCTGTTCATATGGCTCGCGGACAGATTTCTGCGGTACAATGTTATTGCACCATATGATCGGCATACCATCAGCGAGGAAAGCCTTCTTGATCTCAAGCACCGTTTCGCCGGGTCTCAAGGATAGATAGCGCGCGACTCTGGGCTCAGGCAGCGTCTCTTGAGCCCCGATGTACTCGATCCCCGGCGTGTAGCCGTTGTTCGCGATAAGCCGCGTGAACTCCTCTGTATAGTCTATTCTACTGGACATGAGGGCAGTCTTGGGATGCACGAACGTGCCAAGCCCGTGCTTTCTCGTCACAAGCCCGTCCTGCTCCATCATGGACAGGACTCGGCCGATCGTCCCGCGACTCACACCCGCCATCGCGGCCAGCTCTGTCTCCGAAGGGAGCTTGCCGTTCTTCTCTATGCTGCCACTGGTGATCTCCTTTAGCAGCCATTCTTTGACGCTCTCTGTCAGAGAGGCTCTCGCCCGATAAATGCTTGCTACAGGCTTTCGGTCCGTTGTGTGTCCCGTTGCACACTCCCCCTAGACGCCTGGCGGAATGCCAGGGAAATAAGAGCTTGTCACGACCACCAACACAAACCGGGCTACGTGCTATGTACCGAAAGGTAGGTCCTACGTCAAATGGAGCCCGAGTTCTGCGCCCCTGCTAAGACTAGGTTTCGAAGCTTTGTCTTCTTTACCGCTGACACAAAGGCGTGGTCCGCTGCCGTCTTCATGCATGCCACCACGTCGTCTTGTGAAAGGCCGAGCGCATTCACTGCCAGGACCACCTCGCGCGTCATGTTTGTGCGCGAGGTCTGCGGGTCGTCGTCATTAATGGTCACCAGGACGCCTCGTTCCAGGTACGACCTCAGAGGGTGCTCAGGCGGGGACGGCACCGCCCGGGTATGAACGTTGCTCGTAGGGCACATCTCAAGGGGGATGGCCTTCTCCCTTACCAGTTCTAACACTTTCCTATCCTCTGCCAGGCGGATCCCATGACCGATCCTCTGGGCCCCGAGGATCTCCACCGCGTCCACGATGCTGCCCGCACCTGCGGCCTCCCCGGCGTGTACCGTGATCCCCAACCCGCCTTCTCTGGCAATGGCGAACGCCCTGGCATGATCGGAACACGGGTAGCCGTCTTCATTCCCCGCGAGGTCGAAGCCCACCACTCCTCTATCCCTGAACTTCACCGCGACTTTTGCAAGCTCCGCGTTGTCCTCGGGAGCGTGGTCCCGCAGAGCCGCCACGATGAACCCGCCGGATACCCCGAACGCATCGAAGGCCTCGCGCATACCATCCAAGATTGCGGCGATGACGTCGGCAGCAGTGAGCCCCCGCCTCGTATGCAAAAGTGGCCCGCCGCGTAATTCTATGTACGCCACGTTTTCACCTGCCGCATCAGCCACCGCCTCGAACGCGATGCGCCTCAGGGCCTCGGCGGTCTGCGTGACCTGATAAACGAACTCGATTCTCTTAAGGTAATCAGCGAGCGATGTCTCGGCCCCGTCCACCTGCATTCTTGACGAAACGAACGCAAGGTCTCGAGATCCTGCACCTCCAAATCGATCCCCGCACGGATCCCCGCACGCAAGGTCCAGAAAAGTCTGTGGCCGCACGCACCCCTCGAGATGCACGTGGAGGTCGATCTTGGGAAGCACATGAGCCCATTGCTCGAGTGACGCGCTCGTCATCTTACCGCCCCGCCACCCTCTTGTCCTTGTATAACCGTCTTCGTATGACCGTCTTC
>JBFMGS010000005.1:0-15507 GCA_040752635.1 Bacillota bacterium | reverse complement strand
ACCGTCTTCGTATGACCGTCTTCCCGCAGCCGCACCCGTCAAGAGGGCCTCGTTCGCGCAATCGCATGCGGGTAGTTGAGCGGGATAGTCTTACAGTTACAGTCGTATGATCTGACGGCCAGCCGACCAGAGTCGGGACAAGCTTACTATTGGGACGAGCTTACTATGGGAGACCGTTGACTCCGCTAGTGCATAGCATGATGCGTGGTACGCCAGGTTCGTATGGTATTGAAGTCAGGACGTGCTGCTCGTAGCCAGGAACAACTCGTGGTAAGGCACGGAGCAACGGTCTCCAAACCGCGCAATCGGACGTAGCTACTTCACTTCAATCCTAGAAACTCCGTAGTGAAGACTGTATCGATGTCGATCTTCTTGTCGAGCTGGCCCTGGGCGTAGAAGATGTCCTGCACCTGGGCCCAACCCTCTCGACTCATGAATCCGAGCCCGTGCTTTTTCGTATCGTCAGTGATCATCAGCGGAATCTCGCGCACGAGCTGGCCCATTTCGCGCTTCTTATCCAGGGTCTTGTCGTACTTGCTCAGGATCTCAATAGCTTCCTCCCGATGATCAATAGCATACTCCCACCCGCGCCTGAGCGCACGGACCATCCCCCTTACCACATCGGGGCGCTCCGCGATTACCTTGTCACGAGTGAACAGAACCTCGGAGAAGGTCTTGATCCCGTAGTCGTACGGCAGCATCGTCGTCACTTCGAAGCCTTTCTCCTCCGCAGTCACCGGCTCGCTCGTCACATACACGGTCATTGCATCGATCTGTCCGGTGAGGACGGGTGCGATGTCGTATTTCACCGACACCAGCTTGATCTTGTCCAGCGGCACGCCTTCCTTCTCAAGCATTGCCTTGACGAGGGTAAACGGGCCTCCCTCCTGATACCCAAGCCTCTTTCCGATGAGATCCTGGGGCTTTGTGATTCCCGAACCCTTCAGCATCATGAGACCGCCTGGGTGCTTTTGAAAGAATGCTGCCACCGCTTTGAGAGGCATGCCCTGCCGCCGGGCCATCACAAGCGACCCGGCATCGTGGAGACCAAAATCGTCGGCCCCGGCCGCCACGAGTGTGATGCTGTTCTTGTCTATCCCGCCAGGCCTTACTTCAAGGTCGATGCCTTCCTCAGCAAAGTACCCCTTGTCAAGCGCGACGTAGACCCCGGCAAACTGGGAGTTGACGATCCACGGAAGCCTCAACGTGAACTTGCGATTTGCACTCGTCGAACCGGTCAGCATCAACGTAACACACACAACTAGAAGAACCGCTGCCACAAACCTGCTCCGCCGCATTACACCGACACTCCCTTTCTGTTAGATTTAGATTCGCTGCGCTGCCGGGGACTCCCAGACAGCGCACTTCAACCTTCTGCTAATGCCCCGGGCCACCGCAGGCACAACCGTTCGATCAGTGCTATTATGTAGAAAAACGCGATGCCGGCGGCCGAAGAAAACACGATCGCAGCAAACAACTGCGGCGTGTCCATCCGGTAGCCCGCGGAAACAACCATGTACCCGATTCCCCGGTCGGCGCCGGTAAACTCCCCTACCACTGCGCCGATGACGCTCAGAGTACTGGAAACCTTGAGCGACGCAAACAAGTAAGAAAGCGCTGAAGGAAACCTCAAGAGCCTGAAGATGTCCCAACGGGTGGCCGACAACAGCCTAAAGAGCTCAAGGGCCCTCGGGTCAACAGCGCGCAGGCCACGCACGGTGTTTACAAGGACAGGGAAGAAGCACACTATGGCCGCTATGACCACTTTGGGGCCCATGCCGAAGCCCAGCCACAAAGTCAACAGCGGCGCTATCGCTATGACCGGAACGGTCTCGAGGACAATCGCCCAGGGGTAAAAGGTCTGTTCGAGGAGGGTTGAGTGAACAAAGGCGGTCGCCGCCAAGAAGGCAAGCCCGGCTCCAAGCGTAAACCCGCAGACCGCCTCCACCATTGTGTAGAAGGTATTCGAGAGCAAGATGGCACGCTCAGCCCACAGCCGCTGAGCAATCAGGCTCGGAGTGGGTAGCACGTAAGTGGGAAGGTCTGTCACTCTGACTATCGTCTCCCAAAGAACCAGGGTAAGGAGAAACGCGACAGCGGGGGCGCCGTATCGCCACACACATGAAAGGGCTCTAACCAAGATACGAGTCATCAACGTTACCCCCAAGACTTTCTCGAATCTGCGAACCGATGCGGACGAAGTCCATGTCTTGCTTCACCTCGAACCTGCGGGGCCTGCCAAACGGTACGTCAATCGTCTGGATGACCGTGCCCGGCCGCGAGCACATGACCACGACCCGGTCGGAAAGAAACAACGCTTCAAAAATGTTGTGGGTAACGAATATCACCGTCGTCCCCGTTCTTTGCCATACTTTGAGAAGCTCAACGTTAAGACGATCTCGGGTAAACTCGTCGAGCGCGCCGAAAGGCTCATCCATGAGGATAATAGACGGCTGGTAAAGCAGCGCCCTAACGATGGAGACCCGCTGCTTCATGCCGCCGGAAAGCTGTGCAGGATAAGCTCGCTCGAAACCGGCAAGGCCCACGAGTTCGAGAAGTTCCAGCGCGCGGGCCTTACAGTCACCCGGGCGCTGTCCGGACCTGATTATCCGTAAGGGCAGGCAAACATTGTCGAGCACCGTGAGCCACGGCAACAAGGCTGCGTCCTGGAACACCATGCCGAACTCTACGTTGCGCCTGGCCTCCGCCGGTGACCGTCCACGTACGCTCACCATGCCCTCGCTTGGTGGCAGCAAGTCGGCAATGATACGTAGCAGCGTCGATTTTCCGCACCCCGAAGGGCCAACGATGCTCACGAACTCGCCCCGCCCGACATCGAACGAAACGTCCTTGAGCGCTTCAACAACTCCATCTCGGGCTGCAAAGCTTTTCGATACGTGGCGGATAGACACCTCAGGCGTTTCCACGCTAGTACCTCCTGTTACCAAGCCCCGCCCAGATAGCACCGGCAGTAATCTGGCTCGTGGCACCCGCCGCTTTCAAATTCCGGAACGGGGTCAGCGAGCCTGGGAGAAGCTGACCGATACTTAGCCCCTGGGTTGCCCCTGGGCTCCGCCATGAAGCGCAGTTGTCATCTCTAGCCGCTCGGAGGGCGGCAATGTACCTGCCCGCAGCGGCTCAACGAAGGAAAGCGCCTTGCTCATGCAGGAAAATGGCCTCGAGCGCAACCGCGATCTCATCTTCCCATCCTTTTATGAGGCCTGTGTTTTCTCCCTCGTAGATGACGTTGCCGGTAACCATGTTGCCGGAGACGGCAGAGATCATCGCGCCCTTAAGTCCCCGCTGACGCGCCACCGTGAATATGGCCGATGCCTCCATTTCGATGCTGAGGATCTTCAGCGCGTTCAACTTCTTGATGAATTCCTGGGTCTCTCCATAGAAGGAAGAGCTTGATGCCGTGATGCCGGTATAGTAGCTAAACCCGCGCTCTGTCTTAAGCTTGTCTGCCGCTTTGATAAGACAATAGGTGAGAGCAAAGTCCGGCACAGCGGGGAAGGTGTCGGGGACGTGAAATGCCGATGTGCCCTCGCATTTCATCGCGCCTTCGCTTATCACCAGGTCCCCTATCTGGAGAAACTCCTGCAGGCCGCCTGTGCTACCCACCCTGATAAACGCCTGTGCCCCGATATTGGCGAGCTCCTCAACGGCGATGGCCGCGGAAGGACAACCGATCCCCGTGGAAGTCGCTGAGACGGTTATCCCCTTGTAACTGCCTGTGTATGTTAAGAACTCGCGGTTGTATGCAACCCTGATGGGGTTCTCGAGGTGCTGCGCAATACGTTCAACACGAGCAGGATCGCCCGGGAGCAGGACGTACTTTCCGACATCTCCGGGTTTGCAGTGGATGTGATACTGCATACGGCCTTGCGTCTTCGCGGCTTTGTTCAGCACTGACATATGACCACCTCCAGTTGTAAGGCCCGAGACCCCTCGCCGCCCCCGCGGAGGCAAAGGTTAGACGTTGGACGTTTATCCTCTTGTGCGGCACATTTTCGACAGGAAGTAAAGATCTCCTTCCCCGATTCCATATAAATTCGGTGCAGATTACACCCGGCCTAGACTGCAGGGAACTCTCGTAATTCAGAAGGGCTCTTCGGTTTGATGAGGCGGGTTGTCCAGGAGCTTCAGGAGGTAAGAGAGTTAGGAGAGTCCGTGCGCTGGCATGCTTGCTGCAGAGGAAAGCAATACCGGGGGTGGCAGATTCCCGCAGCAAGAGCGGATATACCACGAAAAGGGCTTCTAACCACTCCCAACATACACCATTATGACACTGCACTACGACACTATTCGACCTGCGGCATTACTATTCGCGTACGGGATCGTTCTGCTTTGCCACACCTTTTACCGCGTGACGATGCTGCTACCTGTCTAGTAAGACCTACTTGCTTTCGCCTTTCAGTTTGGCTATTACCGCATGCTTTGAGCGGACAATATGCAAGCGGCCGAGCCGCTCAGCCTCCTCCGCGTTGCCCTCAGCGATAGCCGCGACTATGGCCTCATGTTCGCGCATGGCCTCGACAACCCTCTCGGGGTTGGACTGGATAGCCCTGCATAGAACGCCTATGGACTCGTGGAGAATCGGGAGGAGTTCCGAAAGCTTGCGGTTGCGGCTTGCCCGAACTATGACCTCATGAAACCTGGTATTCTCCCTGACCCACTGCTGAAGACCGTTTTTCGGGGTCGCAAGCTTCTCCATGCTTTTCATGCACTCTCGAAGCTCGGCAAGCTGCTCGGGTGAGATATTCAGCGCCGCCAAACGGGCGGCGAGGCCTTCGAGGACCTCCCTCAGGTCGTAGAGACCAACCGCCTCATCCAAGGGCATATTAATGACGATTACACCCCTGACCGGGGCAACTTCTACGAGCCCTTCTGATTCCAGGCGCCGGATGGCTTCCCTCACAGGGCTACGGCTGACGCCCATTTGCTCGGCGATCTTATCCTGAATGAGACGCTCACCGGGAGCAAAGTAGCCCTCCACTATGGCCCTGCGCAGCCGAGAGTATACCTTTTCTCTTATCGTCTGTCGAAGCTCCCGGCTATCCAGCGTCAGGAAGTCGTAGGTCTTGTCGTTTAGCACCGGCTTCTCTCCTTCTTGAAACATCCGGAGCATAGCCACCCCCGGATAGCTAGTGTAGTAACGGGTATCTGTTTGTCACGAAACGGGCCAGCCCTGGTCGTACCTGGCCTCGGCCATGCCCTCGTTGCTACCAGTCATATGTTAATATGCCAGCACACCCTAAGCAACAGGGAGTCTCGTTTATCTACTCCATGTTGGTTGGGGCTACTCCAAGTGCACTGGCGCAATTCCTTCTGCAGGACTGCCCGGCCTCACCATAGCGCGTGCCCGTATCGTGCAGTACCGTTTATACCCGCTCAGGAAAAAGATGAGACCGCATGCCCCCACAAAAGACATAGACCAATATACCGCTGTGAGCGAGAGGCGCTCCGCGATCTTCCCGGCCAGGATTCCACCTGATGCCATCCCCACATCGTACATCGCCAGTAGTGTCCCTATTGCAGCTCCGCGCCGCTCAGGGCGCACATGGTCCACCATCAGTGCAGTAACAGTAGGCTGCATTACGGAGAAGCCTACACCGTACACGATCGCCGCCAGCACGAACTCAGAAATGGAGGTGGCCGTGGCCAGGATCCCCATCCCGACGCAAATTGCGATAAGACCCGGGACTATCACGGCTGCCCGCCCACGCCTGTCCGATATTCTGCCTGCTATGGTCCTGGTAGCAAACATAGAAAGGGCAAAGGCCGTAAAGAAAACACCCGAGCGGGTTATGCCTCTCGACCTGGCATAAACAGCGAGAAACGACGCCACCGACCCGTACGTTGCAGAGCCGAATGCCAGGGCTATCGCAGGAAACGCAGCCTCAAGACTGATGAGGGAGCCCACACCTGTGGCCAGCTTGCGATGCCACCCCCCGACACGGCGGGGGCGGGTAGCTCCGTTTAATATGGCCGAAGGGCGTGCTGACACTGATACCGCGAGCGTGCATATGAACACGATTGCTGCGAGGACCGCCGATGACGCAAACAGAGCGAAGTATGACAGCCTTTCCACTATCAGTATCCCCACAGCGGGTCCGATGGCCATGGCAAGGCTCGTGGCCAGGAGGAAATACCCGAGAGCTTCGCCCCTCCGCTTCCGCGGCGCAGCGTCAGATATGAGACTGCTTGCCGCTGTTGAATACATGCCTATTCCCAGCCCGTGAAGAAATCTCACGGCTACGAGGCCTTTTACATGAGGCACCAGGTAGTACAAGATTGCGGACGTCACGTACACCACGGCCCCAGCGAGCATAAGGCCCTTCTTGTGGCCGCGGTCAACCCATTGTCCTGCAAAGGGCCTCATGAACACTGAAGCCATTGCAAACGCACTCATTACAAGGCCTACGTCGCCTTCTGTGCCGCCGAGCCCCAACACATACACGGGAAGCGTCGGCAATAGGAGGTGAAAACTCATGTAGAAGAGAAGCGTTGCAAAACACGTGAGTATGAAATTACGGGTGAATAACGTTTCTCCAAGACTACGGCTCTCGTCCAAATATCTTCACCAACATATCCAGTTGAGCGCCTCCTGCCGGTGGCCTCTTAACAGATACGGATCAGGCAACTCAAGGTAGAAAGCTCCTGTTACGATGGGAAGGTAAGCTTCCTATTAAGTGGCACGACCCTGGGTTCATACTGATAATCTGGAGTGGGCCACCCGAACTCCCGCCGCTGCACGAGCCTGTACATCCCGGCGTGTTTCTTAGCCTCCCATCCGAGGCCGCTCGCTGGTATCAGCTTCGGGTCATGTGGCTCTATCCGAATATACCCGGCCTCGGCGGTCTTTCTCACGAGATCCTCCCCAACGTCGGTCCTGGTAACGGTGGCCACGATTCTCCGGTCATTAGGTATCACGGGCTGAAATATGTCGCCGCAAGAGACATCCGCGAGCTCCGCCGCGAAATCAGTGCACATGATACAGCGATCGCGTTTGAACGTACTTGCGCCCAGGAAGTGCCATGTGTAATCGTGTTTGCTGGCGACAAAGTGCACCTTCGCATCGCTTGTAACGGCGTACATGCCCCCCGGCCACTGCCCGCCGCGGTAGTCGAGCCTGACGATATCATTCATGTCCTGAATGTCCGTGAACTCCCGAATGAGGTGCCGGATGCCCTCCCAGTAGTAGGTGGCGGCGCAGAACAGGCCTACGATGAACTTGATTGAACCCGCAAGCTTCTTAGGTTGCCCGCGCATCTGGAGCTTCCGCAGCCCGTGCACGTGGCATGGGAGACCTACCACTCCGATCCTGGAGTGCTTCTCTTTCAGCACCGCCTCCGCCAAGAGAGCATTGTTAGGGACTATCACCATGGCGGACCTTGCAGCTTCCCCGACTTCCTTTGGAGACGTTGTCACGATAGGGCGACAGCGCGTCGGATCGTCCTTGCTCCAACCCGCCATGATCACCGCGTCAACAATGTCGTTTTCCAGCGCATAGCTGCAGACCCCCGTCACTACACCTCCGCTGCTTGAATTGGACTTTACATAAGGGTCCGTGGACCAGCCGCGGTAGCACGACTTGAAGAGGCCGATGGGGTCCTTCTCTTCATCGCGTTCTCTGCCAAGAAAGAATCTATCCATGTCGCGCAGCGGGACGTCCTTACCCGGGCATACATCATAACACGCCCCACACGACGTGCACTTGCCGGCAGGCTTCGGGAGAGGCTCGTCCAGCGTGTAGTCCATCTCAATAGCCGCTGTTGCACACACGCCCGCGCAGGTCCCGCATGAGGTGCACAAGCCTGTTCTGACGACATCCGCGTTCAGGTTTTCGAAGCCCTTCTTCTCGGTCGTTTCTGCCTTCATCGAAACATCCCTTCCACAACCCGCAGGCGCGCGGTCCCTGCTCCGGGGCCCGCACACCGGGTTTAGTTCTTACACTGACACGCAACCCGTCCTGACATGAGCCGTCGGGACGATTTCCCGGCCGCTTTCAATGCGCTCAGGACTCTCTCTGGCGTAAGCGGCAAGTCAGTAATTCGGACTCCAACTGCATCGTACAGGGCGTTTGCGATCGCAGCAGCCGTGGGTGTCGTGGTCACCTCGCCAAGGCCCTTGGCCCCGTATGGCCCCAGCCCATGCGGCGCGTCCTCCACCAGGATCGGGACAACCTCGGGGGTATCGAGCGAAGTGAACACCTTGTAATCTAGTAGCGTGGGGTTTGTCACCCGGCCGTCCCGGAACATGGTCTCTTCCCACACCGATTGCCCCAGTGCAAAAACCACCCCGCCCTGGATCTGCTGCTCGCACCCAAGGCGGTTTATCGCCTGGCCCACGTCGTGGGCGGCGGCGACCTTCAAGACCTGCACATGTCCGGTTTCAAGGTCCACCTCAACCTCGGCCGCATGGGCCGCGTACATCCAGAAGGCAACCGGCGAGTCTGAAAGGCCGGTCTCCGGGTCCAGGGGTTTAACGTAGCTTGAAACGAACATGCCCGTGCCGACTAACTCGTTTGCCGCGCGATACCGCCCCTTGCCGATCACCTCTGATATGGCAACGGATACGCTCCCGTCCCGGCTGCGTATCCTGCCTCCTTCGAGCGCGAGCGAATCCTGCGCCACGCCGAGCTGCTCCGCAGCCCCCTCCAAAAGCTGACGCCGCAGGTCGATCGCTGCCGCCCTCGTTGCATTCCCGGTATGGAACGTCGCCTTGCTCGCGACAGTGAGTTCATCAAAAGGCGTGTAATCCGTGTCCGGCTGCGTGACCGAGACCCTGTCCACAGGCAGCCCCAGCTCCTCCGCGACAATCTGGGCGACTACAGTCTGCACTCCCTGCCCCATCTCGCTTGCGCTGATAAGGGCGCGTACCCGCCCGCTCCTGTGGAGCCTCAGCACTACTATGGACTGCGCCGGGCGGGTGCTGGCTTTGACGACGCTGGAGATCCCCTTCCCCCGTGCCTTGCCAGGAGGCGCTTCGGCCCTGGGCTGGCCCCAGCCTATCTCGCTGGCTACCCGCTCGATACAGCGGTCAACAGCGACGTAGGCCACCTTCTCACCGTTTGCGTTCTCTCCTCCGTCACGGAGGGCGTTCTTCAACCTGAACTCGACCGGGTCCATCCCGATCTCGTGCGCTATCATGTCCATGTGGGATTCATACGCCCACGCCATCTGCGGGGTGCCGTAGCCTCTCAGGCTTGACGAAGGCACCTTGTTGGTGTATACACACAGCCCATCGATCCACACGTGGGGTATGTCATAAGGGCCGCTCACCGTAACGCCCGCGTTTCTGAGCACCGAGGGCCCGGTCCGGGCATACGCCCCCTTATCCAGAATGATGCTGGCCTTACGCGCCAGGATCCGCCCGTCCCGGGTCACCCCGCTTTTTATCGTCACGATGCTCGGGTGGCGCACTGAAGAACAGGTGAACTCTTCTTCGCGGTTTAGCACCACCCGCACCGGCCTGCCACACTTCAACGCGAGAGCCACCGCAACCGGCTCTACGTGCATGGGAACCTTGCCTCCGAAGCCCCCGCCGTAAGGAGGCTGAATGACCCGCACCCTATCGATGGGCACGTCGAGCGCACCGCTCAGCAACTGCTGAACCAGGTGAACACCTTGCGTGCCACTCCATACGGTGATCACACCGGACGGATCAACCTGGGCTATTGCAGCGCACGGCTCGATATAGCAGTGCTGTATAGCAGGCGTGGTGAACGTATGCTCGAACACGAAGTCCGATTGGGCGAAACCTGCTTCAACGTCGCCTTTCCTGACTTTGAGCCTGCTACATATATTGGTGCCGGCGACAGGCGTCGGAAGCGCTCCCTTCGGGTATGAGCCAAGGTTGGGATGAATTACGGGAGCACCGGGCGAAAGGGCCTCTCTCGCGTCAAAGACCGCGGGCAGGGGTTCATACTCTATGCGGATCTTCTCGAGCGCATCTTCTGCGGTCGCCTCGTCGATCGCGGCCACGGCGGCCACAGGCTCGCCTATGTACCTGACCACGTCGCGTGCAAGGAAGGGCTCGTCTTCCACCATCCGGCCATATGTGTAAGGAGCGTCCTTCCCCGTGACGACAGCCACCACACCCGGCATGCGCTCAGCTTCGGAGGTGTCTATCCGCAAGATCCTGGCGTGGGCATGGGTGCTGCGGAACACCTTCCCGTGCACCAACCCCGGCATGCTAAGATCTGTAATGTACCTCGTCTGCCCGGTGGCTTTGCCTGGCGAGTCAATCCTCGGCTCAAACTTGCCAATGGTAGTGAATCCGCTCACGACTTCCCGTCACCCCCATGCATTGTCCGCGACGCCGCAAGGGCCGCCTCAGCAATCTTGTGATACCCGCCGCACCGGCAGAGGTTGCCTGCGATCGCGCTCATAACCTGTTCCCGCGTAGGATTCGGCTGGCGGTCGAGCAAGGCTTTCAACGTCATGATCATCCCAGGAGAGCAGTATCCGCATTGTATCGCGCCATACTGTATAAATGCATCCTGCAACGGGTGGAGTTCGCCGTTCTCGGCAAGACCCTCAATAGTGAGAACCTCTCCGTGCGCAGCGTCCACAGCAAGCACAAGACACGAGTTCACCGGGTTGCCGTCGAGCAGCACGGTGCACGCACCACAGTCCCCGAGGTCACACCCTTTCTTTGTGCCAGTAAGGCCCAACCGTTCGCGCAGCACGTCAAGGAGGGTCTCGTTGGGTTTCACCAGCAACTCGTAATCCTTGCCGTTCACCTTGAGTGTGATAGGCGTCTTACCATTTTGACAACGTCCTGTCTCGCTCACACCTGCCCACCCCTTCCGGCATCGACAAGTGCTGTTAGCGCCCGCGCAACCAGCACTTCAATCATCTCCAACCTGTACTCTGCCGAGGCCCGAACGTCGGAAATGGGCTTCGCACACGCTGCTGCCAGTCTTCCTGCGTCTCGAGCCACGTCACAGGTGAAAGCCCGCCCAACCAGGCTCTCTTCAGCCTCACGGGCCCGGAGTGGAGTCGGGGCGACCGCCCCGAGTGCGATGCGCGCATCCTTGATGATATGCCCCCCCCTGTCGAAAGACAGTGCAACAGCGACTCCGACGACCGCGATGTCCATTGCCTTCCTGGGGCTGTGCTTTATGTAAATGGTCCGTAGATTCTCCTCCGGCTTCGGTACCATAACCTCAAGAAGAAGCTTCCCCTGGCTGCACTCGGTTGCGCCGGGACCGTGGAAAAACCGTTCGAGGTCGATCACCTGACACCTGCCACCCGGCTCAGCAATCGCCGCCTTCGCGCCGAGCACAAGGAGGGGCGGGGCCGTCTCTGCAGATGGCGCTCCGTTGCAGAGGTTGCCTCCTAAAGTGGCCCTGCACCGCACCTGCCATGAACCCACCACGCTTGCGGCCTGCGCAAGGCACGCATACTCGCGCGCGACTTCAGAAGAACTTGCTACCGCCTGCATCGTGACAAGCGCCCCGATATGGAGCCCGTCCTCACGGCCCTCGATCTTGTCCAACCCCGGGATGGTTTTCAGGTTTACCAGGGCCGAAGGTCTTGCTCCTTTCATCCTCATTGCCACCAGAAGGTCAGTGCCTCCGGCGAGAGGCTTTGCCCCTGCGCCACGGGCGCTGAGAAAGGACAGTGCGGCATCAACCGAACGGGCTTCAGCGTATTCGAACGCTGGCAGTCTACTACGCATTGGCCAGAGTCACCTCTTCTCTTGTGTACCATTTCTCTTGTACACCGTGCTCCCGGTGCTGTACATGTTCACAGCATTCGTCGACTTCTACGGGCTTCTACTTCACCCTGAATTGCAGCCGGTCGCCTGCGCCCGCGATTGACAACAGCGGGATCTCCTTGCCATTGATCACGAGGCTGTGCTCCCCGGGCGACACCCTTACTCTCAGAAAAAGCGGATCCATCTTCTGCCCGATGTCACGGTATATGGTCCACCCGTCATGCCTCACGACTGTCCGCGCGTACCCCGTGAGTTCCTCGATTTCGGGCCTCAGGACCTTGGCTCGAATCTCAGTAAGCACGATCTTATAACCCGGATCCACCGCAAAATGCATCTCCATAGGCCCCCCTGTCTGGCTGTGCGTGTACTTCACGGTGAACTCCGAGCCAGGCGACACAGGAATCTCCAAGATGGGTTTACTCTTATCTTCGCCCGAGATGACGAGCATGCGCTGCCCCGCTGCGTTTTTCGAGTAAAAGGCAAGAAAGGCGGCGGCAGCGGATAAGATGCATAAGACCAGTACCACCACGGATTTACATCGCCTGTATTTGACAGAGGCGCTGGACACATAAGACACGTGAGACACCTGAAGCTTCCCCGCTCCAGCCGGTTATTTGGTGCCCGGCGGCCCGTTGCTTCCCAAGCCCTGTTTCATCCTATTATTGGTGACCGCTTCTTCTCATTCGCCCGCGACGTTCGCCTATTCGTCCGCGACCCCGACCCTGCCCGGGCATACGCGGCTCTCACGCGCCGCCGATCAGGAGAGTTGACGCCGCCTGCTACGCCTACCGGGTCCCGGCCGCCGGCCCAGCTAGTTATTGCCAGACCGGGGTTATCGCGAGGCCGGCGACCGACATTACAACCCCAGGTAAGCGGCAGCTCTATCGCTGCAACTAGTTCAAGGCAATGCCTTTCTCCTTGTAGTACTTGATTGCCCCGGGATGATACGGGATTTTTACCGTGCCTGCATTCTCGGCCTTTATGTTTGCCGCCGCCTTGTGGACTTTCGCAAGGTCCTCGTTATGTTCCATAATAGCCTTCGTGAGTTCGTACACAACGTCCTCGGGCAGGTCTTTCTGTACCGCAAGTACATTCCACGCCGCGAAGCTGCGAACCTCATAGTCTTGCGACTTGTAACGACCCTTTGGAATAGTGGTCGGCACGTAGTATGGCACTTTCTCAACTATAGTGCTGAGTTCTCTCTCCGTAAGCGGGACGAGCTTGATGGGCTTCACAGACTCGACGTCCAGTGCCCACGAGGATGGAGCAGCCGTGACGATGAGCGCTGCGTCAACCCACCCGTTTTTCATAGCCTCCCCTGTTTCGGCAAACGAAAGGAACTCGGGCTTGAAATCGCTGAAACTTATCCCCAGAGCGGCGAGGAGAAGCTTGTTGCTTTCCAGGATACCGCTGCCGGGCGCCCCAAGGGAGACCCTCTTCCCTTTGATGTCCATTATGGAGTTTATTGGCGAATCTGCCGGGACTATCAACTGATACACGTTGGGATAGAGAGGAGCCAAGGCAAGAAGCGCTTGTTTCTTCGTGAAAGGAGCAATGCCCCGGTACGCCTGATCCGCCACCTCAGGTGTCAGGATGCCGAGCTCTACTTTCCCGCTATCGAGCAGCTTCGCGTTCTCTACCGCACACGCTGTCACTTCTGATGTCGTGGGTACGCGAAGGTATTTCTGTATGACCTCGCTGATACCTGCAGCAACGAGGTAGAAGGTCCCTGCTGTGCCGCACGCGCCGATCGAGAGGTTTTTGGGAAGCGCAGTGCCGGCCGCCACTCCGGCTCCGCAACTCATCGCCAGGAGCAATACAGCCAACAGAGAGATGATCTTCCTGGTCATTTTCTCCATCTCCTTCCAGAAGTATGGACGTCGCTTGGGGTTGCAGAGTGCACGCTGCGGGCCATCCTGCCCGCTTTGCACCTTTCTCCATGAGCAAATCCTACGCCTAACCGCTCGCTACTCTCGCCCTATCTCACCACCCGTCCCCAGTATCACCTCCTCGTCAGGACCGGAAAAGTCGGTTGTGCTGGCACTGATGCCCCGATCCGTCCGGCACACCCGGTATGCCGGCCGTTCAGCTTTTCGCCCAGTTATGCCGCTAGTGATGACCGCCTGGCCCCGCGGATGCGCTGGAGCACAATAATCGAAGCAAGGCCCGCAAACCCCAGCCAGTTCGTGAGCGAGCCGGGATCTATGAGCCCCAGAGCGCTTGCAAAGAGCACCACCCTCTCAGGTATGCCAACATCACCGAAGAACCACCCGATCACCGCGCCGCTCAGGAGAATCGCGCCGAGCACTGCAGTGATAGCAGACCACAATACGGAGAGGAGCGGTCCCTGAAAGAGCAGAGGTGGGTTGAATATGAAGAAGAACGGCACGATGAAAGCAGCTATGCCGAGTTTAACCGCGTTCACGCCGGTTCGCCAGAAATCCGCCTTTGCGATCCCGGCGGCGACATAAACAGCGAGCGCGACCGGTGGCGTGATCATGGATATACAGCCGAAATAGAATATGAACATATGTGCTGCAAGAGGTGGGATACCGAGCGACTGCAGCGCCGGAGCGCCTAGAACTGCAAGTACGAGATACGCGGGCGTCGTAGGCAACCCCATGCCCAACAAGATACATGCAAACATCACGAACACGAGTAACAGCACCAGGTTGCCCCCGGCCGCAGCGACGACGATGTTGGAGAAGCGCAACCCGAGCCCGGTAAGATTGATCACAGCCACAACGATCCCCGCACATGCGCAGGCCGTGACCACGACCATGGCTCCCCTCGCTCCGTCGCGAAACGCGTCTATCACCTGTCTTGGCCCGAACTTACTGCGGCGTTGCACGAAGCCTATAAGTACAGTTGCAAGGACCGAGTACACGGCGGCTTTGGTGGTGGTCCACTTGACAACGACAAGAAGGATGACCAGCACGGCGATGGGCAAGAGGTAAGGCCATCCTTCCCGAAGCAGCTTCCTGGCATCAGGAACTTGATCCCGGGTCAGGCCCGCAATCCGCCTCTTGATTGCCTGGAAATCCACGGAGAACAGAACCGAAACGAAGTAGATGAGCGCCGGGATGAATGCGGCCTGGACTATCTTGAGATAGGGGACTCCTAGGATTTCGGCCATCAGGAATGCGGCCGCTCCCATAACCGGGGGCATGATCTGCCCGCCCGTGGATGCCGTCGCTTCGACCGCAGCCGCGAATTCCGGACGGTATCCGAGGCTCTTCATCATCGGAATCGTGATCATTCCCGTCCCGGCCACGTTAGCCTGGGCGCTCCCGGAAATCGTTCCGAAGAATGCGCTGGCTATGACCGCCACCTTTGCCGGGCCCCCTCTAGTGGTTCCGACGAGGGAATTTGCAAGGTCGATGTAGAACTGTCCAGCCCCTGTTGCGAGCAAGAACGATCCGAACAAGACGAACAGGAATATGTAGTTCGCGGAAACCCCAAGCGGTAGACCGTAGATTCCCTCAGTTGTGAGGTACATCTGATTGAGCACTCTTTGTAAGTCGTAGCCCCTGTGATGGAGGATGCCGGGCAAATAAGGCCCGAGGAACGCATATGCAAGAAAAGCCATTGCGATGATGGGCAACGCCCATCCAAGGGTCCTTCGGGCGATCTCAAGAACCAAAAGAATGGCGATGGCTGCAAATGCCAGGTCCAGCGTCGTCGGGCTCCCGAATCGCATGATTATGGCGTTGAAATTCGAGATAATGTAGACAGCCGTGGACGAACCGAGGAGAGCAAGGGCGACGTTATACAATC
>JBFMGS010000004.1:63357-77238 GCA_040752635.1 Bacillota bacterium | reverse complement strand
GCAATCTCCCCCTTTCATCAAACCTCATCTCCTCAAATAGCCCGATGCTGAGTCCCTGGACAACACCTCCCTCCACCTGAGCAGCCGCCGTCGCAGGATTAATGACCCGCCCTGCGTCGTACACCGCTGCAACTTTCTTGACTTCGACCTTGCCTGTCTCCAGGTCCAGCTCGATCTCGACCGCCTGAGCTCCATAGGTCCAGTTGGCGACAGGCTTAGGGCTTTGTCCTGTTTCGGCATCCATTGCCACAATTCCTTCTGGTATGAACTTGCCCCGCCCAACGACCGGGCCGCCATAGCCGCTAAAGTCGGGCAAGGTGGCCCCCAAAGCGAGCTTGCTCACGGGCACTCGCTTCTCGGGATCATCCTTGACAAACACCTCGCCTGCCAGCACATCCACATCCTCGGGCCGAACCCCGAAGTACCTCGAGGCATGGTCGATAAGCTGCCTCTTTGCGTCGCGGGCCGCTTCCATGACCGCACGACCGGTAGAGTAAGTGATGCGGCTTGCCACGGTCTGCCACTCGTAGGCTCCGTGGTCGGTGTCTACCGGATGAATCCGGATATCCTCGTATCGCACTCCGAGTTCCTCCGCGCAAATCTGGGCGAGCACCGTAAAGGCGCCCTGTCCGAGCTCCTGAGCGGATATGTTGAGTAGAACCGTGCCATCGTCATTGAGCTTCACAATAGCGGAGGAGGCGGCATCATTCGGCATGGCCGGGGCCTTGGTCATGCACGCGATGCCCTTCGCCCGAACCTTCTTCGTGCCGGGCTCCACCTTCCCCGGCCGCGTTACCCTGGTCCAGCCTATGAGCCTCGCCGCTTCCTCGAGGCACTTACCGATTCCGACGTTGTGCAGCACCTGGCCTGTGGCATTGGTGGATCCCTCGCGCTGGAGGTTGATCATGCGAAACTCCACGGGATCCATCCCCAGTTTGTGGGCGATCTGATCCATGTGCTGTTCAATGGCCCAATGGTTCTCGCCGTGACCGAAACCTCGCAAGGGGCCCCCGACGGGCTTGTTTGTGTACACGCAGTACGAATCGGTTTTCATATTCGGAATATCGTATACGCCTGCGGAGCTGTACCCCGCGGCCCTGGTCACGTTGACGCCGTACTCCGTGTACGCACCCCCGTCCCAGTACATCTCGAACTCCTGGGCAGTGATCCGGCCGTTCCGCTTCACGCCGGTCTTGAGCCGGCATTGCATGCCCTGGCGGACAAACGTGTCCCGGAACTCTTCTTCCCTCGTACACACTAGCTTAATGGGATAGTTTCTGGCCTTGATGGCAAGGGGGACAAGGGTCGCTTCCACGTTCAGTCCGGCCTTGCCGCCGAAACCCCCACCCACGTACGGCCCGATGACCCGTATCCTGTCCATGGGCCATTTGAGGCTGTGGCTCAGGATCTTTCGCATGGCAAAAGGAGATTGTGAGCTCGCCCAAACGGTCAGTTTGCCTTCGCGGTCGTATAGCGCGATCGCTGCGTGAGTCTCCAAAGGCGAATGCTGAATATGGGGGCAGTAGTAAGTGTCCTCAACGACGAGGTCCGCTTCGGCGAAGCCCTTTTCTACATCGCCTTTTCTGATCTTGAAGTGGTTGGAGATGTTCGTGCAAGGAACAGGAAAGATGGCCGGCACGTGCTCGTACTCGTGAAGCTCCGGGTGAACGAGCGGGGCCCCCGGTTTTACGGCCTCCATCAAGTCGAGAACAGGCGGCAACTCCTCATATTCAACCTCAATGAGCTGCAGGGCTTCTTCCGCTATTTCAGGGGACACAGCCGCTACTCCCGCGATGGGTTCACCGTAGTACCTCACTTTGTCTACGGCGTACGGCGTCCGGTCCACAAGGTAGAGGCCCATGCGATGAGGGAAGTCCCTGCCTGTGACGACAGCCTTCACCCCGGGCAGCATCTCAGCCTTCGAAGTATCGACCCGCACCAGGCGAGCATGGGCGCACTTACTCCGCAGGAGCTTCGCGTGTAGCATCCTGGCGAACTTAAGGTCGCCTGCATATCTTGCCGCGCCAGTGACTTTCTCCAGTGCATCCTTGCGAACCACACAGGCTCCTATATAGCTCTCACCGGCCATGCTCACTCACCACCCCTCGATTTCGAAGCCTGCCCTGCCGCGGCTGCTTGCATGATGGCATCAACGACGCGGGCGTACCCTGTACACCGGCATAAGTTGCCCGCTATCGCTTCTACAACCTCATCCCGCGCTGGCTGCGGGTTGCGCAGCAGCAGCGCTTTAGCGGACATAACCATGCCGGGGATACAGTACCCGCACTGAAGGGCTGCATTCTCGATGAATGCTTCCTGGATGGGATCCAGCCCGTCTTCCCGAGCCAGCCCCTCAACCGTGAGGATCTCCTGGCCATCTGCTTCCACCGCAAGCACTAGACAGGCGTTGATGGGCTCGCCGTTCACCAGCACGGTGCAGGCTCCGCATTCTCCTCCGCCGCAACCCTCTTTTGCCCCTATGAGATCCAGGTCTTCGCGGAGGAAATCGAGCAGCCTCTTGTGGGAGGGCACGGCGGCTTCAACCCACTCGCCGTTTACCTTTACGCGTATCTCGTGTACCATGGCTTACTCCCCCTCCCTCCGGCCTTCCAGGCCTGCCAGGGCTTGCGCCACGGCCTTTGCCGTCAGCGTTTCAGTCATCTCCAGACGATACTCCCGGCTGGCACGAATATCACTGATAGGCATCGCCGCGCGCCTGGCTGCAACCGCCGCCCGGGCGATGGCTTCTTCATCCTTTCTGCCGCGGAGGATAGCCTCAGCCTCCTTTAGCCTGATAGGCGTGGGAGCCACCGCACCCAGTGCCAGCCTGACCTCGCCGTTTTCCAACGCCAGCGCTGCAACGCTCACCATGGCCAGGTCTACGGCGTTGGTCCTCCCCAGCTTGAGGTAAACGCCGAACGACCTTTCCTTCAGTGTCGGGAGCTTAATCGCGTAGACGAACTCGCCTTCCCCGAGGGCCGTGACACCGGGGCCTCTAAAGAATTCCGCCAGAGGTATCACCCTGCTTCCGGAAGGGCCCCAGGTCACAACCTCCGACTCGTAGACCAGGAGTGCAGGAGCTGTATCAGCCGCCGGGGAGGCATTGCTGATGTTCCCGCCCAGAGAGGCCCGGTTTCGGATCTGGAGCGAGCCCACCGTATGCGCAGCTTCAGCGAGTAAAGCATACCTCGACCGTACGACCTCATCCCTGATTACCCTGTTAAGGAGCGTGGCCGCCCCGACAACGAGACCTTCCCCTTCACGGTAGGCGATGCCCTCGATTCCCGGAATGCCCTTCAGGTCTATCAGGACTTCCGGCCTCAGTTGTCTGTCGCGAATCCGCACCAATAGGTCCGTCCCACCGGCAAGGAACTTCGCCTTCTGGCCGGCCCTCCTGGCCAGATCCACCGCTTCCTCTTTGGATCGCGCCCGCACGTAGTCAAAAGGTAACAGCACTTGCCGCCCTCCCCTCCGCGTCCAAGTTGTGTGAGTCGGCCCGCCGCTTTGCGACCTACTGAAGCAGGCACCGGCCGTGCCTTCTGGTATGCATTCTACATCTCCAACTTCGCGACCTTTGTAACAAGTCACAAAACGCATACCTGGAAACTAGATGATTCTAACAATTCCACATCCGTTCCCTAACTTCGCTTTGAGTCAAAGCCCACGATGCGACAGATGGACGACTCTCCGCCGACAAACCTCCACGGGAAGCAGCCTATGACGAGTCTCTTGTTGAGAACCTTATCTATGTCTCCCCCCACGTTTTCAGCGTGGATTATGTTATAGGGGAAAAGGGCCGTATGCATCATCTGGTAATCTTCAGGACGGAAGAAATCGTCCAGACCCTTGCCGTATTTCGCCCGCAAGTGCTCGTCGGCCTCTTTGGCTTGCGCCGGCATCCATTCGCGGATCTTTGTGTTCATGGGGTGATCCGCCGACCCGCAATCCACAGCAAGCCATTTGATCTTCGTTTTCCTGCACCAATCCGCGAACTCCCGGGTGGGACCCGGGTGCTTTATCATGTACCGCACTTCGTCGGCTTCAGGCTGGTCCCAGGAGTAGTGATGGTACCCCGTATGGATTATCAGAATATCTCCCTCTTGTACCTCTGCCCGGTCGGTGATATCCCGTGAAGTGTAAATCCCATAGTCTTCGGCTATGTCGCTGATATCCACCACGACCCCCGGCCCTACCAGGTAATCCAGGGTCAGGCTCGCGATGTCCTTGCCGTGGGTGCAGAAATGCAGCGGTCCGTCAAGGTGAGTTCCAACATGATTCGAAGTCGTGATAAGCTGCCCGTTGGCGCCATTCGGGCTAAGACGTTTGAAGAACTTGATCTGGAGCGGCTCATAAGTCGGCCATGGCGGTGTAAGATGGCTCAGAGGTTGCGTGAGATCGTACATTTGCACTTTGTCCCAGAACGAAATCATACAGACTCCTCCTTTTTCAAGCGTACTTTTCGGCAAAAGCAACAAGAGCCTTCTCGAAGCACTCCCACGGTGGGTTCACAAGCCCGGCACCAACCTGTCCTACTCCAGGATCCTTGTGGGCGATCCCCGTATTTATCTGAGGCAGGATGCCAGTTTCCACCACCTTTCTAAGGTCAATGCCGGTCGCCGTCCCTCTGAACCCCAAAACGGGAATGGTGAAGGATTTACTCTCCTGAAGCGTGATGCTGTACATCCTCCGGGAGAAACCGACGGCATCCTCAGGGGTGCCGCCTACAAACTGCACAATGGGGATGGCGGCCGCCATCGCAAACCCCCCAAGGCCGGCTGTTTCGGTTATGGAAGAATCACCAATGTCCGGGTTTGCGTCGTCATCGGTAAACCCGAGGAAGTATAGGCCCTTCACTCTCTGCGCCGGGCCCGTGAACCACTCATCTCCCAGACCGCTGACCTTGATCCCGAACTCCGTGCCGTTCCTCGTCATAACCGTCACCATGGTGCTCTTCGGTACGCCGTGCGCGGCTTCAAGCATGGCCTTGCATGATGGCATCGAGAGGTTCAGGAAGAAGTGATCGTTGCTGTTGACAAACTCGAGCGTCCGTCGGATGTCACGCAAGGGGTAACCCGTGTCGAGGAGGTACGGCGCTATGGCGCGAACGAAGAGAGACGTCGCGGCCCTGTTGCGATTGTGAACCTCATCTCCCATGTGCAGCGCCTGTGCGATGAGGGATTTCAAATCGACGCCCCCTGCCAGCTCGACCGCCTTCTTGAGAACCGGAGCCAGCACGTCGGCCATCCATCTCAACCTCTCGAGGACCTCCTGGCTATAGGCCCCGTAGCGAAGAACTTTTCCCAGGCCTTCATTCAGGGTGCAATAGGCTCTGTTTCCGTGGGTCTTGTTTTCAACGATGAAAACAGGCATGGACGGCGAGACCACGCCCGCCATGGGTCCCACGCTGGAATGCTCATGGCACGGGGAGTATTCGATCTCCCCTCCCGATGCCAGTTTCTCTGCCTCTTCGCGAGATTCTGCCCAGCCCTCATACAGGAGTGCGCCGATTACCGCCCCCCGCAACGGGCCTGACATCCTGTCCCAGGTGATCGGCGGTCCGGCGTGGAGCAGCATCCGAGCCCGGAACCCCGGGATGACATCTCCCGCCGTACCCAAGCCGACGAGCATCGGCCGGGCCGAGTTGTACCTCTCCAGAGCCAGGCGGTTGGCTTCGTCAATATCCTCGCGTTCCGCCAACCTGTCCAGAAGTTCTATAAGTTTCACCTTGCCCTGGGCCGGTGGTTGCCACTTGACCTCGTATACGCTCGCCCCCTGAGCCCGCATTGATCCAGCAAAGACGCTACTACCAAGGTTGACAACAGCCCCTTTGGGCGGCCAATGTTTCACTGTTGTCACGGCCACTACCCCCTCACGCCCGGAGTATTCTCGCAACCAGCTCCGCGGCAGCGTAGTTCGAAGAGAGGACGACTGCCCCGGCGTCCCGTAAGACCTTTTCTTGCTGGCCCAGGCTCTGGGGATCGCCGGAAGCACCTACGAGCACGGCAATCTGCACCAGTTTCCTCCCACCCCGCCGCGCTATGTTGCCGGCTTCCCTCACCGCTTCTGCCATCACTCCCGCAGGGTCAGGATGGCAACCATAGCCGAGGACTACGTCAAACAGGAGGATGCCCACGTCCGGTTCCCGGGCTTCCGCAAGATACCTCGGCACGCGCAGGCCGGGCTCGAGCATCGGGTGCGGTCTTCCCCTCGTGAAATAGTCGTCCCCCATGTCAATGCACGTGTGGGCCCGGCTCTCCTCCGGGTCCGCGAGAAGACACTCTGGCTTCCAGGCTACGTTGGAGTACACCTCTAACCCAGCTCGGCCCAGAATGCACAACGTCTCTTCGCACAGAGTACCTCCACCATAAAGCCCTCTGAGGTGCCCCGTCACCGGCTCGCCGTCCACCGCCTCCCGCGCTACTACTTCCATCTCTTCGCCGGAGTAAAGGCGCTGCCTTGCCCGCCCGCCAGCGAGCGAACAAGCCATAACTGCAGCCTCTTCCAGGTTCCCGGCAAACCTGACCTTTTCGGTGTCCTTCCCTCCTGCTTCACCCATGAAACACACGACCGCGGGCTTGGAACCCTGTTCCAGGAGACTCAGGACTTTTTCCCGCACGTCGGCGTCGGGTGGTTTGGAAATAACCATCTTGACCATGGTCCGCTCGTCCCTCTCCAGGAGTTCGAGTCCCATCAGGGTGGTGATACCGCCCACTTCCTTTCGAAGGTCACGTCCCCCTGTACCTATGGCCTCGGTAACCCCTTCGCCCAGGCGGTCGATGATCACCAGCACTTGCTGGAGGCCGGTGCCTGAGGCAGCCACGATCCCTATGCATCCGCGTTTTACCTTGTTGGCAAAGCCCAGCCCCAGGCCTCCAATGACCGCGGTGCCGCAATCAGGCCCCATCACCAGCAGGCCCTCCCGTTGTCCTAGCTGCTTCAATGCGAGCTCATCTTCCAGGGGCACGTTGTCGCTGAAGAGGAAAACGTGCAAGCCTCTCTTGAGGGCATTCCTCGCCTCTCTTGCGGCATACGCCCCGGGCACGGAGATAGCCGCGATGCCGGCCTCCTGGATGGGAGCTTCGGCCAGGGAATTATACAGCGTTTCCCCTTGTGCAGTCTGGGCCCTGGCCTTGCTCTCCAGCTTCAGGTATATCAGCTTCTCAGCCTCGTCCACGGCCTCCTCGCTTTCTCCTACTAGAGCAATGACCAGGTCGTTCGGCGTGGCACCCTCCACCTCGGGTCCGGAAAAGCCGATCTTTCTCACACCCTCCTTGTTGAGATCCGTAGCCATGCCTACCTGGGCCTCCCGGATACCGGCGAGTCTCTGGATCTCCCGGGTAAGGCTCATGAGAACGACAGAGTCATGGTAAGTGTTGGCCTTGACCACTAAGCGCGTGAACACCAGTCATACCTCCCTTGCCACTCCAGGGCCAGGTATAGCCCCAGGCCGATGTCGAATCCTGAAGTAGCGCCGACACCCAGCAGCCGCTCCACCGCTACTTTCGTTTGCGCGCTCCCGCACGCAAGAAGGCAAGCGAGGGCGCGTTCCACAACCTCGTGGCTGCGGCCCTCCAATGCCCTTTCTATGAAGAAGGCGCTGAGAGCATGAGTGTTGCCGAGTTGCCTGGAGACGCTGGCCTCCCAGAGGCCTCTCGAGCGTCCTTCCACTGTTCTCACGACAGCCCTTGCCATGCAAAGACCCAGGATGAGGTCATCGCCGCTCGGTGTGAGGCCCGGCCCCAGGCCAAGCACGGCCGCTATCGCCCTTTCGAGCTCCGGCCCATCCCGTAACAGCACGCAAGCCTTCATTCTGTCGAGAATCGCACCGAGTTCGGGCTTTCTCCCTTCAAGAACCCCTTGAAAAGGCGAAGCTACGGGGCGATCGATGAGAGCCTGCCGCAAAGCCTGCATGTCCTCTTTCTCCACCGCTGGCACCGCCCGTATCGCACGTAGAGGACTTTCCCACGGGATGGCGCGACTGAAATCCACCATGACCCTGGGGCCGAGCCGCACCTTCTTGCCGGGCAACATCCGGGCCTCAAGTCCGGGAACGAGATCCCAGCGGAAGAAAGCTTCGCCCTCTGCCAGGGCCAGCGTGGCATAGCTGGCTCCGCAGCCACGACCAAGAGGCAACATGGTCAGGAACGTCCTACCGTCGGTGAGGTTGAGCGCCCTGGCGAAGACGCTGTGCACGTGAAACTCTCTTTCGCCCGCGAGGAGCGCATCGAAGTCCGGCCCCACCTCAACCACACTCAGGTACCTTTCGGTGCGATCGTCATCAGCGTACATGGTGTGCCTTCTTGTTTCTCTCCGCTTCAGGGATATTCCAGACTCTCCGTGGGTAAACCTTTGTAGAACGGTCATAAAGTTGCGCTGCTGGCTCTATTATATTTTACTCTTCTGCCTCAACTCGCGGCGTGTCCCGCATCAAATACCCGGAATAGCCGCAGAGCCGCCTGAAGAGTCACACGCTGATCGGGGTGGTAGGGGTCGAGGCCTGTAAGCTGTCTGATCTTGTTCAGCCGGTACAGCACGGTGTTGTAATGGGTAAACAGGAGGGTTGCAGTTCTCTTGGCATTCCCGTTAGACTGGAGATAGGTCTCCAGCGTCTTCAGGAGTTCTCCTCCTCGAGAGGCATCATAGGACCGGAGAGGGTTCACCACATCAGCGGCAAATCGTTTCTGTTCGTCCAGGCTGGCCTGTCCCAGAAGCAGTCCATATATGCCCAACGTCTCATAGTGAATATCGTGTCCCGGGCCGGAAATCACCTTACCCAGTTCAAGAGCCACTCTGGCCTCGTGGTAGCCCCTTTTCAGGCCTCCTGCGCCTCTGCCAGGGCGGCTGATCCCGGTGGTAACAACCCAGCGCTGCAGGTTCTTGCGCGCCCTTTTGACGACGTCATCCACCCAGGGTGTGACCTCTGCGTGTTGGAGTCCTTCACCGGGATGCAAGAAGAGCAGGATGCCACTGGCGTGGCTGGTTAGAATGTGCCTCAGTTTGTTCCTCCGGCAGAAATCGCTCAGGATCGTCATGGCTTGGGTCTTCACCAGTTGGCAGGCTCTCTCGTTCTCCGCTATATTGTCGATTTTCCTCGTGGGCAGCACATCGAAGAGCACTGCGACGTACTGAAGGTTGAGGTCCCAGCCAAACGTCTTGCCCCGGGCGGCGAACCTCTCCTCGTCAGGGTGTTCCGCTGAGAACAACTGGTCGAGGAACTCTGTGCGGTATTTCTGTTCCACCTGGGCGATGCCGTGCTGGCGGATTATGTCGAGGGAAAGCAGCGGGCACAGGCGCTCGAGGTTGAGAAGGTCCAGGACCGAAAACCCGCTTGCGAACTTCACGGCCTTGATGTATCCGATCTCTTCATTGCCCGTCATGACCGGAACCTTTATTATCTCCACCCTGTAGCCTTCGCCCTCAACCTGCTCGCGCTGAAAGGATAACACTGTGCCCTCTATGCTGTCGGTGAAGGTCTCCGTCGCCAGGAATTCCGCAGGTCTGTCGAACAACGTAGGGACCAGGGCGTCATCCCCTCTCCCCCAGCACTTGCCTGCAAGTGTCCGCCGGAGGTTCAGAAAGTCTTCGACAAGCACAACGGCTTTGAGCAAATCCGCGAGCGCACCCGCGATCTCCTCAAGCCCACCGCCCTCCAGGATGAGGTTTATGAACTTCCGGTGGACAGCCATGCCCAGTTGGACAAACTTGGCCTGGCGGTTCACGATTTGAGCCAGCACCGCCGAGATCAGCTCGGAGAAATTCGCTTCGAGAGGTAACTCCAAGAGTGGCAAACCATGCTCGTTGGCGGCCTCCACCATGTGGACAGGCACACTATCTATGTAGCGCTTTGGCTTGAGGGCTATGGCCGCCAAACCCCTCGCCGCGAGCTTCGGCAAGAGCGATCTTTGAGCTTCGACATCGTCCTTGATTGGGTAACCCGTTGTGAGAAGCAAATCGCCCTCGCGAACCCACTCCAGGATATCTGGCACTTCCATAACGTTGACGTTGGTAATCACCCGTCCTAGTCCCTGGCTCCCCCCGATTACCTTCACATCCGCAAACTCCGCCAAACCAAGGACTTCCTCAACGGTTATTCCGACTTCGTGCAGCACGGTATGAACACCTCACAATCCCTCTTTCGCTGTGGCCTGCCAACCGAGTTGCTCCGTTAGCAAACAAGAGCGGTACTGCAAAGTTCAAGGGTAGCTCGCGGTCCCCGGCCTGATCTAAGCGATCAGCGCACCACGGGAACTATAGATTTACACTAATAGAGTAAATACGACATGGTACGCGGTGCTTCCTACCGGATCGGACCGACAAACCAACAGTTTCATAAAAAACGGCCTAGAAGTTTATGGACGGTATCTAAAGGACACGCTGGTCTCTTGCATAATTATCATAGTGGGGACAGCCCGCAGAGCACCTGAAGGGCAAGGATGCCTGCGCAGCCCTGGGAGAGCGAAAGCGAGCGCTGCCCAAGTATGCCCGGCCTAAGACAAGGAGGCCGCGCCAGGAGGAGGATTCTAGATGATCATTGACAAACTAGAGCAATCTCTTCGTCCGCCTGAGAGTAAAATGGTGCCTTACCCAGCAAAATACATCACGCTCGCTTCCGGTGAAAAGATGGTCGTTCACCAGGCCACCCGGGAAGACGTTCCATGTCTTCTCGAGGCCGTAAGGCCTCTTATGACGGTGGAAAAGGATTTCTACGACATCGTAGCGGCACGCCTTTACGCGGAGCTCCTCGGGTATTACCGCTACCGGGTCAAGGACGAGTACTGCCTCGTGGGCACAATAGACGGCGTGATCGTCGGCATGGTCAATGGCCGGATGGTTGACGAGAAAGTCGGCATGTCGTACCACACTGTAGCTATCAAGCGAGGCCTCAGGATCGGCGCTCAGCTCTTTGCTGCCAAAATGGAGTATCACCTGGACTATCTAAACCAGGAAGAGGTCTGGATCGTGGCTGAGAGCCCCATCGGCTATAGGCGCTGGATGATCGAGTACGAACTGGAGAGCCGCCCGAGCGCCTGGCACGAACTCGGCGGCGTGCCTACTCACGTTCTGACCAAGGCCCTCTGGGAGAAACACAAAGCCATGAAGTGCACGGGTCGCCGTCCTGTACCTCCCGAAATGCTCGAGACGGCGAAGAAGCTCATTCTGCCTTCTGAGTATCCCCAGATTCCAGGATTCAAGCGCTAAGACGCCAAAGGAGGAGTGATTGCGGTGAGGAAGGTTGGTGTTGCAGGCGTCGGACACACCAAGTTCGGCAGGTCAGACCTCCCGCTGGTTGACCTACTGAGCCTTGCAGCTCTCGAAGCGCTTGACGACGCGGGCATCAAAACCGGCAAGGCTCATGAGGTTGACCAGGTCTTCGTCGCCACCATGGGTGCCGGTATGCTCAACCGCCAGAGCAGCGTGGCTTCCGCGCTCGTCGATACCCTGAATCTGCAACCAGCCATGGCAGAGACCGTTGAAAACGGTCCCGCCTCGGGCGCGTCCGCCGTGAAATTGGGATACATGGCCATTGCCAGCGGGATGTGCGATGTCGTGCTCGTGGTAGGCGGCGAGATAATGCGCGTGGTGACCGGCTGGGAGGCCACGGATTTTGTGGCTACCATGCTCCACCCGGAGGCGGAGTACAATTATGGTCTTACGCTTCCCGCCTTTGCGGGCATGTTCACTCGCCTCTACATGGATAAGTATGGGGTGACCGAAAAGGATCTGGCCATCATAGCGGTGAAAAACCACGAAAACGCCGTGCGCAATCCTGTGGCTCACATCCAACTCGTTCCCAACCTGCATGCTATCACTGAGGACGAGGATGCAAACGTCATCAACCCATACGTGGCTGATCCCCTGCGGGTATATGACGTGTGCCCGGTTTCTGACGGAGCGGCTGCGTTGGTGCTATGTGCCATGGATCAAGCGGACCGCTTCTCAAAGAAACCAGTGAGGATCGCCGGGATCGGACAGGCTACCGACACTCATGTAGTCGCCGAGCGGAAAGAGCCCACCGATCTGCTGGCGGTGCGCCTGGCAGCCCGGCGGGCATACGAGATGGCCGGCCTCAAGCCAGAGGATATCAACGTGGCGGAGCTTCACGATGCTTTTACTATCCTGGAGGTCGCAATATCGGAGGAGTCGGGGCTTTTCCCGAGAGGTGAAGGCCACCTGGCCGCCCGTCGCGGCGATACCCGGGTCGGCGGCAGGATTCCCATCAACACCTCAGGCGGGTTGAAAGCCAAGGGCCATCCCCTGGGTGCAACCGGGGTTTCCCAGATCGTCGAGATCGTCCGCCAAGTGCGCGGAGAAGCCACCGGCCGCCAGGTCGAGGGCGCAAAGTACGGTCTGGCAGTTAACTTCGGTGGCTTTGGGAACAACGTTGTGGCTACAATTCTGGCGAGGGAGGAGTAGGCCATGGGACCCATGATGTATGCCTATAAGTGCACGGCGTGCGGAAAGCTCTACCATCCCTCACGCGCGGTCTGCCGGGAGTGCGGAGGAAGGGAATTCGAGGAGATCCCTCTCGAAGGTGAAGGCACCCTCCTGACTTACACGCGGGTGTATGCGCTTCCCGAAGGTTACATGAAGCCCTGGATCGCTTTCGGCATTGTGGAGTTCCCCAACGGCCTTCGCGTCTCCGGCCAGATGGCCACCGACGACCTGGCGACGGGCATGAAGGTAAGGGCCACGGTCGGTCTTGTCAAGGAAGGCGTAGGCAAAGACTACTACGGCTTCATCTTCGAGAAGGCAAGCTAGAACAACTCCTCCCGATCCCCGGGTCGAAAGACCCGGGCTCTCTCCGATTACTTAAGGCAGGCCGACGAAGGCCCGTGCTCCCTGGTAGCCGGAGCCGTGGATAGGCGACGTCGAGAGTGCGTTCCTATCCGCGGCCCCGGCTTCTGGTAACCTGCTTGGAATTCCCTGCGTATTCCGCACCTGCGACTACAAAGCCGAGAGATTGGACACAGTATACCAGAGGAAAGGGGAATCCCTATGGATGGAGCACTTGCCGCGAGAGCCCTGGTGCTCGCTGCCTCAGCCATCGGAGCTGGGATCGCGATGGTTGCAGGCATAGGCCCTGGCATCGGCCAGGGTTTTGCAGCGGGCAAAGGGGCTGAAGCAGTGGGCAGGCAGCCCGAGGCACAGGGAGAGATCATCAGAACCATGCTCCTTGGGGCCGCCATAGCTGAGACCACAGGGATATACGCGCTGGTTGTCGCGCTCATCCTGCTTTTCGCCAACCCGTTTCTCGGGATATTGCGGTAGGAGCCGTCACGTATCGCAACCTTGAAGTCGATGGGCAAATGCGGCACTAGCCGTAGGGTAGCGGGGAGGCAGGATCGAGTGCCTCCACCGGCACCTGCCCTGGGGCACGAGATCCGTCGGAAGGGGGTCTTCCCCCCGAGGAGCAAGACGGGTCCTTCGGACCCTGCCTCCCCCCTGGCGTTCGGGTAGGTTTGGCGATAGGGTACGGGTACGCCCCCGGCGGGCGCCTCGCGAGATTTGGCCCGTGAGCAGATGGCCAGATTTCCAACACCCCCGAATGCAATCACCGGCAACCGCAGGCAAGACTCACCAGGAGGATCATCGTGCGCATCGATTACACGTATTTCTTTCAGATCCTGAACTTCGTCATCCTGTTTTTGCTATTGCGCCGATACTTTTTCGGCCCTGTAAAAGCCTACCTCGACCGGCGGGAGGAGCACGTTCGGACCCTCATCGCTTCAGCCGAAGAGGACAGGAAGGCCGCATCCAAACTCAAAGATGACCTGGAACGCGAGATCTCGCGGGCGCAAGACGAAGCACGGGACATCGTCGCCCGGGCAAGGCGCGATGCGGACGCGTTCCGGGCTGAGGCGCGCGACCTGGCAGCAAAGG
>JBFMGS010000004.1:57192-63257 GCA_040752635.1 Bacillota bacterium | reverse complement strand
TTTGGCGCAGTAGCACGGGCATACCGCGTGCTTCTCGATGAAGATCTCGGCATAGTGCGCGCCCGCGTTACCAGTGCGTTTCAGCTTCCCCAGGAACACGTGGAGGCCCTGAGGAAAGGACTTTCCCAGAAACTCGGCAACCAGGTCGTCATTGAGCAGGATGTCGATCCTGACATCCTGGGCGGGGTCATAGTGAGGATCGGGGACACCGTCCTCGACAGCAGCATCGCCGGACGCCTTCGTAAGCTGGGAGAAGAACTCGAAGGGTTCAGGCGAGACACAACACCGCCGGGAGAGTGACCTGCGGATGGAGCTTTCTCCGGAAGGTATTGCATCCGCAATACGAAGGCACCTTGCCGAGATTGGCCCGAAGCTCGATGTCTACACAGAAGGAGCTGTAGCTGAGGTTGGCGACGGGATCGCCCGGCTCACCGGGCTTCAAGGGGCCATGTTGGGTGAACTGGTGGAGTTCCCGGGCGGCGCTTTCGGTATAATTCTCAACCTCGAAGAGGACTCGGTGGGGGTAGCCTTGCTCGGCTCGGACGTGGACGTGAGGGAGGGCGACCTCGTTCGCGGCACCGGCAGAGTCATAGAGGTCCCCAGCGGAGACGCCGTGATCGGTAGGGTGGTGAACGCTCTCGGGCATCCCATCGATGGGAAAGGACCCATCAACACTGCCACCAGGCGGCCAATAGAGCACCCCGCCCCCGGCATCGTAATGCGCAAGCCGGTGTCAGAGCCCCTCCAGACCGGGCTCATCGCCGTAGACTCTATGGTCCCCGTCGGACGCGGCCAGCGAGAACTCATTATAGGCGACAGACAAACCGGCAAGACCGCCATCGCGGTGGACACCATCTTGAACCAGCGCGATAAGGGCGTGATCTGTGTGTATGTTGCCATAGGTCAAAAGCGTTCAACCATTGCGAAGCTCGTCAAGCTCTTCGAGGACGAAGGCGCCACGGATTACACGGTGGTGGTGGCGGCATCTGCCAGCGAACTTGCGCCGCTCCAGTACGTTGCACCGTATGCCGGGTGCGCTATTGCTGAAGAGTTCATGTATTCAGGACGCCATGCCCTCATCGTGTACGATGATCTCTCGAAACACGCCATAGCATACAGGGCCACGACCCTCCTGCTGCGGCGTCCGCCCGGGCGCGAGGCTTTTCCAGGTGACGTCTTCTACCTTCATTCCCGGCTCCTCGAGCGCTCTGCGAAACTCGCGCCGGAGCTCGGAGGAGGGTCCATGACGGCCCTTCCAATCGTCGAAACGCTTGCGGGTGACGTATCCGCCTACATACCTACGAACGTGATCTCAATAACCGATGGACAGATATTTCTCGAGAGCGAGTTGTTCTTCGCGGGCATCAGGCCAGCTATCAATGTCGGCCTTTCCGTCTCGCGAGTCGGGGGGGAAGCCCAGGTGCCGGCCATGAAAAGGGTGGCGAGCAGGCTCCGCCTGGACCTTGCCCAGTACCGTGAGCTTTCCGAATTCGCGCAGTTCGGCACGGAACTTGACCCCGACACCAGAGCAAGGTTGGAGAAAGGCCAGCGTATCGTGGAGGTCCTCAAGCAACCTCAGTACCAGCCTGTGCCCGTCGAAGACCAGGTGATGATCATCTTTGCAGTGGTCCACCGACACCTTGATGATGTGCCGGTGGAAGCAGTCGCCTCCTTCAAGACCGAGTTCATTGAATTCATGCACCGCGCCCATCCCGGTATTCCCCAGGCCATCGCCGCAGGAAAAGAGCTAGACGACGACCTGGAACGGCAACTTGCATCGGCGATAGGCGAGTTCAAGAAGGTGTTCAGGCCGGAGGGTGCCGAAGGGCCGCTCGACACCTCCCCCAGGAAAGTGAGGGGCGGCATCGAGAGCCAGGTCATCGAAGGAGCATGAGAAAGTGGAGGAGCTACAGGATCTCCGGCGCAGGATACGTAGCATCCGGAGCACAAAACAGATCACGTCGGCCATGTCTCTGGTGGCGTCCACAAGGCTCCGGAGGATCGAGACGCTCCTTGAGCACGCCCGGCCGTACGCCACGACACTGCAGCATATAGCCCAGGATATCGCTGCAAGGACTCCACCATGGGCACACCCCCTCCTTACGCCCAGGCAGATCCAGGTTCCTGCATACCTGGTGTTGACGTCAGATAGGGGGCTTGCCGGCGGATACAACGCGGAGATCCTCCGTAGCGCGGTAGAACGCATGGGCGGGCCACGAGGAGGCCTGGTCGCGGTCGTCGGGAAGAAAGGACTAGACTTTTTTCGCAGGCGCGGTTATCGGTTGCTACAGGAGCACGTTTACCTGCCGGATACCCCTCAGGAAGCAATCGCTGAAAGAATCGCCCGTGGTTTGCTTTCAGAGTACGTTGCCGGCAGGATAGACGCGGTGTACCTTGTCTACGCCAGGTTCCTGTCAAGGGCCTCATATAAGACAGGGATCCTGCAGCTCCTGCCGATCGACGCGGCAGCACGCACCGGAGGTGACGACCTGAGCATACCGTACATCTACGAACCGTCCCCTGAGGTGGTGCTGGACAGACTTCTCCCCTTCTATCTCGCTTCGACGGTGTACGCAGCGCTCGTGGAAGCCAGGGCCAGCGAGCTCGCCGCAAGGACGGTCGCCATGAATGCAGCGACTGACAACGCCGAGGAACTCATCGACAGGCTGACGCTCGACTATAACCGGGCGAGACAGGCTGAGATCACCCAGGAGATATCTGAGATCGTGACGGGCGCAGAGAGCCTCCGTTAGGCTAATCTGCAGAAGATGGGAGGGTCAACTTGGTTGGCAAGCGTGCCCCAGGAACAAGCAGGCAGCGCCGAAGCACATGCACGCGGGCGTGTGGTCCAGATAATCGGGCCTGTCGTTGACGTCGAGTTCCCGGAGGACGATATCCCGGAGATCTACACCGCCCTGACGATCGTGGGTCCTCCCCGTCGGGCGCCCGAAAGCGGACCCGCGGACGAGGCGCCGGGCGAGCCCGCCCGGGTGACCCTGGAGGTCATGCACCACATCGGCAAGGGTCGCGTCCGGACCATCGCGATGTCCTCCACCGAGGGCCTCGTGCGAGGGATGGAGGTGGTAAACACGGGCGCTCCGCTGAAAGCGCCCGTGGGCCGCGGCACCCTTGGACGCGCATTCAACGTGCTGGGCGAGCCCATAGATGGCCTGGGCCCGCCCGAGAACGTGGAGCTATGGCCGATTCACAGGCCGCCCCCGGAGCTCACCGAGCAATGGACGGGAAACGAGATGCTTGAAACCGGCATCAAAGTCATCGACCTCCTTGCTCCGTACCCTCGCGGAGGGAAAGTGGGACTCTTCGGAGGGGCGGGGGTCGGCAAGACCGTGCTCATCATGGAGCTAATACGAAACGTTGCAATCGAGCATGGTGGCTACTCAGTGTTCGCAGGCATCGGCGAGCGCACCAGGGAGGGCAACGATCTCTGGCTTGAGATGAAGGCGTCCGGGGTTCTCGAGAAGACTGCGCTTGTCTTCGGCCAGATGAACGAGCCCCCTGGAGCAAGGTTCCGCGTGGGCCTCGCAGGGCTGGCGATGGCGGAGTACTTTCGCGATGTTGAAGGGCAGGACGTGCTCCTGTTCATCGACAACATCTTCCGCTACATCCAGGCGGGTGGAGAGATCTCGGCGCTGCTCGGGCGAATGCCAGCGGCGGTCGGGTACCAGCCCACCCTGGCAGTCGAGGTCGGCATGCTCGAGGAAAGGATCACCTCGACGGCCAGAGGGTCCATTACGTCGGTACAGGCGGTCTTCGTTCCGGCAGACGACATCACCGACCCTGCCCCGGCCACAGCATTCGCGCATCTCGACGCCACGACAGTGCTCTCGCGCGACGTTGCCGAACTCGGCCTGTACCCGGCGGTTGACCCCCTGGATTCCTCGTCGCGCGTTCTTGATCCGCGGGTCGTCGGCGAAGAGCACTACAAGGTAGCCCGGCGCGTACAGGAGATACTTCAGCGGTACAGGGAGCTTCGTGACATCATCGCCATCCTCGGGATAGATGAACTCTCAGACGAGGACAGGCTCACCGTGAGTCGCGCCCGTAAGATCCAGAGGTTTCTCACGCAACCGTTTTTCGTTGCAGAACCATTCACGGGCGAGCAAGGGAGGTACGTCCCGCTTGAAGCGACCATCGAAGGTTTTGGCAGGATCATGGAAGGGGATTTCGACGACCTCCCTGAACAGGCGTTTTATATGGTGGGAACCCTGGATGAGGCGGTGAGGAAGGCAAAGACGTGAACACTCTTGAACTCCGCATCGTAACACCGCGGGAGGTGATTTTGGAGGCGCGAGCGACCTCCGTAATAGTGCCTGGAAGCGAAGGAGATTTCGAGGTTCTGTGGAATCACACGCCTCTCGTTTCGGCATTAAGACCGGGCCGCGTCGTGGCGGTCGTGGACGGTGTAGCGAAAGACATCGGGGTCACAGGCGGGTTCGTCGAGGTTACGCCCGGCCGTGTGCAAGTTCTTGCAGGCAAGGAGGGCCTTACGCCTCCATGACCCGGTTCTTCCCCTCCCGCTTTGCTCGGTAGCACGCCATGTCGGCAAGGTAGATTAAATCCTTCTTGGTCTTGGCGTCATCGGGATAGGTCGCCACGCCCACGGTGACGGTGACTCTGCCGTTTGGAAGCTGTTCCTCGTTGGCGAAAGGATACGCTTCGATCCTCGCCCTGATCTTCTCCGCCACCCTGGTAGCCTGCGACTTCTCCGCCTCAAGGAGTATGACCACGAACTCCTCCCCGCCGTATCGCGCCACAATGTCCGTCGAGCGCACAGACCTAGTGAGAAGCCTCGCCACCGCCTTCAGGACGGCATCCCCTGCCGGGTGCCCCAGCAAATCGTTGTACTGCTTGAAGTCGTCAATGTCAATCATAAGGAGGGAAAGGAAGCGGCCATAGCGCTCGGCTCTCGCCAGCTCCTCGGCGAGCCTCTCCTGGAAATGTCTGTGGTTGTGGATGCCTGTAACGGAATCGGTGATAGCAAGCCTCTCCGCTATCCGGTGGAGCCGGGTCACCTCGACCAGTTGCCTGTCGAGCCTGGCGTTGACGCGCTGAAGCTCGGCCTGACTCTTTTCCAACAGGTCGTTCTTGGATTTAAGCTCCCGGTAGAGCCTTGCATTCTCAATGGCGACGGCAGCTTGGGTGCCTATGGTTGACATGATTCGAAGGTCGTTTTCGTTAAACCGCCGGGTGTAACTCTGTATGGACATAACCCCGATAACCTTGTTCTGAATGGAAAGTGGAACTGCGATGACCGACAGAGGCCTGTCTCCGACCATGATGGCCTGTACCGGGATGGCGTCCAAGTCGGTAGAGGAGTCCTTGATGAACAAGGGCTCGCCGGTCCTGATTACCCATTCCGTAATGCCCTTGCCTGTTGGGTACGGTCGTGTGAAACTCTCCTCCCGCACTCCATTGTCCACAAAGATCTCGAACCTGACCTCCGAAGCGCCCTCGTCGAGAAGAGCTACGTAGAACGTTTCGTTGCCCATCATCGCTGCGACCTGCTCATACATGGCATCGAGCAGCGCGCTGAGGTCAAGGATGGAAGTAGTTGCCACCCCTATCTTGTATATGCTCATCATCTCTGCAGCCATGCGGCGCGCTTCTTCGGTCTGGCGGCGGAGCTCCTCTTCGAGTTGCTTTCTCGAGGTCATGTCGCGCACTACGCCCTGGATGGCTACGGCTGTGTCTTCTTTGCGGATGACGCTCGTATTAACCTGGCAGTGCACGGGTTGCCCGCCATACCTGCAAAGCTCAACATCGAACATCTGCGCATCCCCCGGCGTACCGTCGTACGCCAGCGCCACCGCGACCTCTTCGTGGTAGCCCGGGCCCACGATATCAAACACTTTGGTGCCTATCAGCTCGTGCGCCTCACGTCCGAGCATTGCCGCAAGCGGCCCGTTCACATAAGTGAGAGTGCCATCGAGGCTGGCCACGAACATGCCGTCGCCTGCGTTCTCTATGAGCTGGCGGTACTTGGCCTCTGATTCTGAGAGATCTTTTATCGTCGCTCTGACCTTCCTGCTCAAGGCCCTGTTTGC
>JBFMGS010000004.1:13293-57092 GCA_040752635.1 Bacillota bacterium | reverse complement strand
GAGTGCCATCGAGGCTGGCCACGAACATGCCGTCGCCTGCGTTCTCTATGAGCTGGCGGTACTTGGCCTCTGATTCTGAGAGATCTTTTATCGTCGCTCTGACCTTCCTGCTCAAGGCCCTGTTTGCAGCTGCGGCGGCAAGAATCGTGAAGACCAGCACCGCGAGAATGCTGAGAGCTATAAGAACGGCCATCGAGAGGTGTTCCTCGGTAGGGACGAGATTCCCGTTGAACGGCATGGCTACAAAGCTGCCAGCAACCCCGCGACCCAAGACGAGTCCCAGGCAGGAAGAGGGATCCCTACGCTTTGTGTCCCCCCTCGGTGTCACCCTGATCTCTCCCGCAGTCTCCTTCTAAGCTACTTAGTCGGCATCTTGCCGGTCTGTCTCAAGTAGTCGAAGAAGGACTCCTGGTCCGCAAACACCTTTGTGCAATGAAACTTGAGAAAAGGACTCACACGTTCCTTGAAAACCGCGTAGACCTCCTTGTTGTTGGTGGAACCGTATATGATCTCGCAAAGCACCCCTGGCGATGTTTTGTCTGTGGGATAGTACACCACAACCATGTCGCTCTGATCAATGAGCATGTAGTCGCGAATCACAGTTTGGTCTTCTATCTCGCTCCTCTCAGCCGGCGTTATGGCAAACTCGGGTTCGACTTCGGCAAGGTCATAGCTACAAGACCCCGACCTTGTAACACCGTAGGTAAGCTCAGTATCTTCCACCGCGAGCGGGTCGAAGACCTCAAAAAACTCCCTTAGCTTATCTCGAAACTCCCTCACTTCTTGCACTCTTGCGCTGTCGTTGCGCATCAGCGTGATAGGAAAGCTTAAGTATACCTTCGGAAGCTCCGGCCTGAACATGAGATTGTGGATGCTGTTCGAAGGTTGCCCGACCGCCACCACGTAATGGGGCTTCCGCTGGTACGACGCCATCATCTTGGTTACGAAGATCTCTTCATCCCGCCAGATCAGAATATCCTTTAGAGAAAGCCGTCCCTTCCACACAGGCGATTCCTCGAGCCGCTTTGAAACGTTCAGCACGCTATCTATAATAGTAATATAGAGATCGGGCCGGAGCTCGTTCAAGTAATGCACGTCGAACGCGGGCATGAGGTAGTTCTTCCAGCGAAAACACCCGTGTGTGGATATGATGCAATTCTCAACCTTCTCAGCTTCCTTGAGGATCTCTTCGAATACCGCCGCCCGCAGGGATCTCAAGCTCGAGGGGGCAAGGTCAAGGATCTTCTCCGGGCTTGTAGGGCTTTCGAGTTCATTGGCCTTCTTGAACATGAGGTCCCCTATGTTATAGAGGTGAACTCTCTTGCCAAGCCTTTCGGACACAGCAAGAGCCTCGCGAAGGTATTCGAGCTTTCCCGAGCCGCTGGTACCGGTGCAGATGACTTTCACCTATACCCCTCCCCGAAGGAGACTTCGACGCCGCCCGGTAGACTCCTTCCTCAAGGCTACTTAAGCAAACCTCTCCACTACAACGGCCATAAACTTGATACCCTCGAGGAAATCGGAGACGTTCACATTCTCATCAGGGCCGTGAACCCTTGACTCGGCGTGGCCGATCCCGACGCCAACGGCAGGCGTGCCAAATTGCGCTGCAACCTGGAACATCGGCCCCGTCCCGGCTGAGGTTGGGTAAATAGAAGGCTCTTTCTCGTAAAGTTCCTCAACTACTTCGCGAACGACCTTGACTATCCTTGCATTCGGGTCGGTCCTGGCGGGGTGTTCCGCGCCAAGCCAGGTCACCTTGAAATCGCCATATCCCTGCGCCTTGAGATAGCTTTCGAACTTGTTTGCGATATCGTCAGGTCGCTGATCCGGCACGAGTCGCATGTCGATCTTTGCCATCGCACGGCTAGGCAGGACGGTCTTGGAACCCGGGCCCTCATACCCTGCGGACAGGCCGCAGATATTGCACGTGGGCTCGAAATAGAGGCGCTTTAACGCATCCTTCCCGGACAGGCCGAGCACGAACCGGTCGATGCCGTGCAGCCCTGCCAGGCGTTCCGGGCTCGTGCGAAGACCCTCAATGAGCGCGACGTCCTCCTCGTTTGGGGGGCGAACATCGTCGTAGAACCCGGAAATCAGGATCTCCTCCTTTTCATTCTTGAGAGAGTTGAGCGCCCACGCAAGCCGCCAGGCAGGGTTAGGTACTATGGCGGCAAGCGACGAGTGCAGGTCGCATCTCGCCCCTTCCACCTCAATCTGTGCGTAACACAGCCCCTTGCAGCCCAACGTTAGCTCGAGTCTACCCTCCTGGTCGCGGCTGCCCGTTTCCCAGATGCAAGCGTCTGCTCGGAAAAACTCCGGGTGCTGCCGGGCAAAGCGCTCAAGGTTGGGGCTTCCGATCTCCTCCTCGCCCTCAGCGATGAACTTGACTGTCACGGGAAGCTTGCCTTTCACGCTGAGAAGCGCCTCGATTGCCTTGACTCGCGCAACGAGATCCCCCTTGTTGTCCGCAGCGCCTCTTGCGTAAATCCTGCCCGCGTCGATCTCGGCGCCGAAGGGGTCGTGGCTCCACCTGTCAAGAGGCTCAGGAGGCTGAACGTCGTAATGATTGTAAAAGAGAAGGACTCTGTCCGTCTCCCCCCGAATTTCAGCGCAGACGAGGGGCGAGGCTCCTTCAGCGCACAGCACTGAAACATTCGCGCCGATGGCTTTCAGCATCTCCTCCACCATCTTCGCGGTGTCTTCCACCCCTTTGCCTTGAGCGGATATGCTGGGCTGACGCAGGAGGGTCTGAAGTTCCCTCACGTATTCCGAGCTATGCTCATCTATGTAGTCGAACACTCGCCTCATACTGGCATTCATCCCCCGCCAACCGGATGGTATCTAAAGGCGCGCCGCAAAGGCGCGTCACATCTTCACCCGTTGCTTTGCAGGCGTACCGCGGCGCGACGCCTCGAGGTGTAGGAACGTCCAGAACGCGCCCATCGCCAGAACGCCGAGCAACAGCAGTGATAGGCCTATGACTGTGATCTGAAGCAGGTCCACATAGTACTTGAACGCCTTGTGGAGGTCTGGGATATACCAGATAAACCTCACGCCTTGAACAACCACGAACCCCGAGACTTGCACGGCAAGGACCAGGACCGTAAGGTACGCTCCCGCGGCCCCGGCGAAGAACGCATCGGCAGGCCGCTTCACCCCGCTCTGGTAAACGAGCCAGCCGACAAACGCTGCAGAAATGGCGCCCGAGATCCCTGAGTCTACCATCCTTTCGAGGAAGAACGGAATGACATCCGACTCTTTATTAAACATGCTGAGCGACCACGTGATGCCCCTCGCAAAAACGAGCGCGTGGAAAAGCGCAAAGTAGCTGGCTGCCCCGAGCGCCGGGATCTTCATATCTGCAGCTTTCACATTCCCGAGAAGGACTGCCCCCAGCGCAAGGATACCCAGGACGAGAGCACTCGCGGGCGCGTTTACAAGCCTTCTGCTACTCACCAGCCTCTGCCGTGCCCTGGCCATCGTGTCCAGGATTTCCGCGTCCGTTTGGAGGGCTATCTCGGCCGCCTTGCCGTACTCGCCGTCGTTGTGGAGAAGCATCGCATCATACAGTCGTCCGGCAGCCGGAGGTTTTGTGCGGATGGCGCTGCAGTACAGCGCACCGAAGGCCGCTCTTGCTTGCGCCTGCCTTATAGCCCTTTCCGAAATCACATGTTCAGGGGCGTCCAGTGCATCGAAAAGAACGACACCCTGAGAGTGCGCGGGAACGGAGATCCCCAGAAGAGCCGCGCAGGTTGGGGCGACGTCCACGTGGCGTGCACTCATCCACTCAATCCTCTCGGGCGGTTCTTCGGGCGCCACGATGCCCGCCCCAGCAGCCACGAACGGCACCAGAATAACCTCTTTCTCCCAGCCTCCGTGGCCTCCTCGAGCCGTATGACCATGATCAGACGTGACGACGATCGCGGTGCTGGTGAGGTCTAGCGCCGAGAGAATCTTCGACAGCCTCGCATCAGCCTGGGCCGCATGGGACCTGTACGCGGGACTTCGTGCTCCCGAGGCGTGGCCGGCAAAGTCCACCGACGAGAAATGCGCTACGATAAGCTCTGCCTCTCCACGCTTGAGTTCCTTCAAAGTGCCCTCGAGGACCGCGTCATCAGCCTGCTTGCTCGCAGCCTCGCTGTCCGTCTTATAGTAGGCGCCCCTCATCACGGAACCGCCGAAAAGCGTTTTCCAGCCTTCGTCTCCGGCAACCACGGTCTTGATCCCGGCCCGAGCTGCCGAATCGAACAGGCTATCCACGGCGACACGATCCTTGTATGCGTTTGTAGCTACCCCGGAAACCTCAGGAGGAGCACCGGTTAGAAGGGTCGTCCACCCGGGGTAAGATAGCGAGGGTTCGTTGACAACGAGGGAGAAGGCAACCCCGCGGCTTCCGATGTCCTTCAATGTGGGCATCTCATCCACGCCTGAGAAGCCGAGCCCGTCTATGATGACCAGCACGAGCCTCCTCGTGAGCCGCTCGGTGCCTGCTCCGGGCTGGATATCAAACGCGTACGGGCTGCGATACCCGACCACGCCCTCCAGCCCCATCCTGGCAAGCTGACATGAAAGGGCACCAAGCAGCACCGTGAGCATGCCGCAAATGCCGAGCATTATTCCTCTTCTCTTCACTAACGCCTTCATCGCACGTGTTCGTAGCATAGCCGCTCACAAAAAGCTCATGCCGATTTTCTAGACGCTTCTACATCTTCTCCAGGCGCATCATAATCCCTTCCTCCGCCCGCTCGGCTTTTTACATTGCGCATTGCAGGGCGCGCCCGCACCGCCCTTTGCTCATCGCTTTTCATGGGCGAGTTGTCGCCACCTCTTGTCGAGCTCGCTCACTACCTCCTCAGGCACGGCGACGCCGCCGAGCCTTGCAGGCTCGTCAGGTGCGACCCCGTGAAAGTCGCTGCCCCCGGTTACGATGAGATTGTGGCGCCGCGCGACAGCCACCCACCGCTTAACGATCTCCGGGCTGTGAGTTGGGTAGTAAGCCTCGATCCCCGCAAGCCCGGCTTCAATGAGGTCTGTAACTATAGAGTCGCCTGCGGTCCTCCCCGGGTGCGCAAGCACAGGCACTCCGCCTGCAGACAATACCGCCGCAACCGCTTCCCTGGGAGTGAAGCCATAGTGTTCAACGTAGGCAGCACCCTGCTTGCCAAGGTATTTCTCGAAGTCGCCGTAGCGTCTCTCTGGCCTGGCATACCCGAGATTCACCATGGCCCTGAATACCTGGCTCCTCCCGACGAAACCGTCCTTCCCCAGACTGAACACGTACGACAGTGGTATTTTGATTCCCAATTTGTCCAGCTTTTCTAATATCTTCTGCGCTCTTCGTGCGCGACCTTCGCGTAGCGCGTGAAGAGCCCTGCGAAACTTCGCTGAAGATACATCGACGTAGTAGCCGAGAATATGGATTTCAGCGTCTTCAATATCTGTGGACAGTTCAACCCCGGGTATCACGCGTACCTGGTACTTCCTCCCAGCCGAGGCTGCTTCGAAAACGCCATCCACCGTATCGTGGTCCGTGAGCGCCAGCGCTGTAACGTGATTCTCACACGCCATCCTCACTAGTTGCCCTGGAGTATAGCGCCCGTCGGACGCTGTCGAGTGCACGTGCAGGTCCACCGCCACGCTCGCGCCCTCCGTTCCCCGCTGTTTTCTTGCCGCTGAACTATAACACAGCCGGCCGGTGTTGTTCCTCGCACGTTCCTGTACCTGCAATTATTACCCTTAACTGTCGGTTTATTTCGCTGCTTGCTGGACATAATAAGCCTGCAAAGGTCCTCGCTGGGCCGAGCTAAGACCGCTGCGCGCCTCTCTTGAGCGCTGCAGGCTCAGGAAGCCCCGCGGCGATCGAGCGACCGGCGGTACCCGTCCTTGCATCTGCAATGCTTGTACCGCCCGAGCGAAGGTCAACATCTGGCTTCCCAAGGGTTTGTCCGGGCCGAAAGGCCTTGGCAGGCTCGAAAGAGGTCACTTTTGGCCGAGCCAAGACTGATAAAGGTCTGCAAGCGGTCTGTGGTCGGTCGAAAGATCGTACACGGTCTGCCCAGGGTCTCTATCGGTCGGTCAAAGGTTGCTTCTGGTTCTGCAATGTTCTGCAGCACAGAGATTGCTTCGGCCGAAAGGTCGTTGCGATCTCAATAGGAATCAGATGCAGCCGGCGAGAAGGTCCGCGGGGTCCTTTGCCCTTTCCGGGAACTGTCTCGTAAGGCTGGCACGCTGGCAAGGTCGGTACGAAGAGGCTCGGCTTCTTGCACCCGGGCACGCATCCTGCGACAAGAGTAAAATGGGTTGCCTTACCGGCAACCCGCGACGAAAGTGACGTTTCTGCTGATAACCAATCATATGTTATATGGCAGCGACTTTCTCCTTGAAAGCCTTGCCCGCTTTGAACACTGGAACCTTCGATGCGGCAATCTTCATTGCCTTGCCGGTTCTCGGGTTTCTACCTATCCTCTCGGCCCGATTCCTCACCTCAAAGGTGCCGAACCCGACGACTTGCACCTTCCCACCCGAGGTAAGAGCACCCTCAATCACCTCCAGCGTCGCAGCTATGACCTTTTCGACTTCTCTCCTCTTCATGCCAGTCTGCTCAGCGACTCTGGCTACCAGTTCTGCCTTATTCAACATCTGTCCCCCCTTCCCTCATGCACATGCCCGAACCACACGGCTTTGGCCTGACCTCTGCCATTTGCTATTCGATTAAATTCGGGATTCTCCTTCTTGCGACGGCGATAAATGTTGAAATGGCGCCAGATTTTTCGATGGGAGAAGCTGCATATCACGATTATGGAAATGCTCTCTCTACTACCTCGCCTGACTTCCCAAGGGTCCCGACATGGACGCCGTTGAAGGTTATGTCTATCCCGCTTGCATTGCCTACTTTGATGAGAATGGTCTTCTTTGCTCGCCAAACGGCCGCTTCGCCGGCGAGCATCGAGCGCTCGAAAATGACCTTTCCGTCGGCCACGACCCTGACCCAGCAGCGCTCACTGACCACCACCGAGAGTTCCTGCCCCTCGCTTGAGGGCTGCACCGCTCCGTCCTGTGCCGATTGCCCGACGTCGGTCGGGGCAACGCCACTGGCTGCGGTGCTACCCTGAGCAACGCCGGCCTGAGAAGGTATCCCCGCCTGCCGAGTATCAGGGGCTCGATCCGGTATCGCCTCCGGTCCGCTGGGAACGGACTCACCGCTGATACTTGGTAGGCTTCCCCCGGAGGACCTCTCCCCACTCTGCTGCTCCCGAGCGATGTCGGAGCGCCCCGGAGCCACGTGCCTTGGCTTCCATGTCAACACTCCGACGACCAGCAACACCACGCACAGTATTCCGACACAAAGCGCCAAGCGTCTTCCAATTCTGAACTTTGACCTTATGTCTGCGTGTTTCGGGGGAGACGTCTTTTCCTCGACTTCTTCAGCTTCGCGCCTGGCAAGTTTGGCTTTGTATTGCGCCACCACTTCGTCCCCGGAAAGGCCCACGAAATCTGCATAGTTTCTCAAGAAACCCTTGACATAGACCTCCCCGGGCAGGACATCGAATCTCCCTTCTTCCATCGCTTCCAAATACCGCGCCCGAATCTTCGTTGCTTCCTGCACATCGTGTATGGTGAGCCCCTTCGCCTGCCGCGTCCTCTTCAGAAGGTCGCCGATCTCTTGCACGGTGCACCCCCCCCCTACCGCAGGCTCGTAAAGCGTCATAAAGCGCCTCGCTGAAAAGACCTTCAGGATTCGCGAGTCTTTGCGCGGATAGCATCCCATCTCTCCAAAGTCATCAACACCTTCCGGGGCTTACTGCCCTCGTAAGGACCTACCATTCCCCGGGATTCCATAGCGTCTATGAGCCGTGCAGCCCGAGTATACCCTATTCTGAACCTGCGTTGAAGCTTTGAGATGGACGCCTCCTCCGTCTCCAGTATAAGCCTGACAGCCTCCTCAAATAGCGGGTCCTCTTCGCCGAGGCTTTCCCCGTCAGTGCTGTGCCGCGTCACGCTTTGGGCAACATAAGTGGGTTCCGCCTGGGATCTCACGAAATCCACGATGGCCTCGATCTCGGAATCCGACACAAACGCCCCCTGCACCCTGATGGGCTTGGGTGCCCCGACCGGGAAGAATAGCATATCCCCTTTCCCAAGAAGCCTCTCGGCTCCTCCTGTATCGAGGATGACCCTTGAATCAATCTGAGATGGCACAGCGAAAGCCACTCTCGACGGGATATTCATCTTTATGATCCCGGTCACCACGTCGGCGGAGGGTCGCTGGGTAGCAAGAACCAGGTGTATCCCGGCCGCCCTCGCCATGAAGGCAAGTTGCGAGACAACGTCTTCCACATCCTTCTGGGCCACCATCATCAAGTCGCCGAGTTCGTCTATGATGACGACGATGTAGGGGAGGGGCGTGGCATCGGTCTCGGCGAGCTTGCCCGCCCTGCAAAGTGTGTTATACCTCTCTATGTTCCTGACCCCGTTCGCTCCCAGGAGCTTGTAGCGGTCATCCATTTCCTGCGCAACCCATCGCAGGTAGCCCCCGGCTTCCTTCGTGTCGGTGACCACCGGGGCGAGGAGGTGGGGAATGCCGTCGTATGTCGTAAGTTCAACGCGCTTCGGGTCTATCATCAGGAACTTGACCTCTTCCGGCGTGGCTTTGAAGAGGATGCTTGCAATGAGCGTATTCAAGCAAACGCTCTTGCCCGAGCCGGTAGCCCCGGCGACGAGCAGGTGGAGCATGCTCTCCAGGTCGGCGACCACGGGTTTGCCCGCAATGTCCTTGCCAAGAGCTATAGCGAGCTTGCCGCGGTGCCTCTGAAACTCGCTTGACTGAAGCACTTCTCTGAGGTAAACGAAGGAAATCTCCTGGTTGGGGACTTCGATGCCGATGGCCGACTTGCCCGGTATGGGTGCCTCAAGCCGCACGCCGGAGGAAGCGAGAGCGAGCGCTATGTCATCGGCAAGGCTCATTATCTTGCTCACTTTGATGCCGGGAGCAGGTGCAAGTTCATACCTGGTGACCACCGGCCCCCTGTCTACCTGAGCGACCTTGCCCTTCACGCCAAAGCTCGCCAGAGTTTCCTCCAGAAGCTTGGAATGGTCAGGCATCTCTCCCTGTCTCGATTTGGCGGGCCTGGCAGGATATCCCAGAAGCGTTATAGGTGGCAGCACGTAGCCTCCCGGGGAGGTCGGCATCGCTTTCTCCCCCTGAATGACGAGCACGCTTTGGACGGGGGCTGTGGCAGGGGTCACGTGCCGCCGGCCCCGCCGTGGCGCCCCCCTTGCATCAGAAGCTCCCGCATCAAGAGAGGGTCTTGGTCCCGGTGTTGCGCCCGGGGCCTGGAAGTTGGGCTCGTCGCCCCCATCTGCTTCTTCGAACAGCGGGAGCAGAACGCGGCGGGCTATGAATGAGAGCGCACGCAGGCTTAGGAGAGTGCATTTCATGAGAAGCTTCGCCCCCGAAACGACGAGCCGCAGGAAGATGACCACGAGCACCGGGACGGGGGCATCGACCGCAAGACTCACCCCGATGAGCAGGATGACGCTAAGCGCAACCGCGGCGCCCACCGACCCCACCGCCCACGAGAGCCACGCCTGCATCCTGGTTCCGATGGTTCCAGACTGCGAGAACCCAAGAAGTGCAGTAGCCACAGCAACAAACCCCGCCAGGCGAAGGCTGACCGGCGCAAGCGCCCGTTCCACGGCCATGTCGATCCCCAGGGCTATTGCAACTGCCGGGATGACGGCGGCCCAGCTGCCTCCAACCGCCCTCAGCCCCTGCGCAACGAGCATACCGACCGCGCCTGCACCGCGAAGCGAGCCGCGCAACTCGAAATGGAGGCAGACAAGCCCAAGCATACCCAGGGTCGCCACCACCGCGCCGAGGACCTCAGGCAAACCGGAGCGCGGCTTCCAGGTATTTGGGCGTTTCTTCGCGCTATTGTCGCGTTGAACCGCAAGCCTGGCAACCTTTGGCATGAAGGACCTCCTGTGCTGTCTTGGAGACTTCTCCACAGGCACGGAAACTCCTTCCCTCTTCTCTCACCGCCCACTCGAAGGTTAAGATGACGCCGAAGGCGGGCGAGCACCGACCTTGATTCAAGCGCCGCAGGTGGCTCGCCCTGAGAAGGTCCTCAAGCTCGTTGATGTGCTTCTCCTTCTCTCAGACGTCCTGGGCGAGCGTCATTGGTTCACCTACAGATGCGTCAACCCCAACCTGCTCACGACCCCACGGCCGCCCAGATGATCACAGCCAGGCCGACAAGCCACGTGTAAACGGCAAATACCTTGAACCTTCGTTTCCTGATGGCCGAAAACACGAGGTGGATCGCCACGTACCCCGATACAACGCTGGCGAGTGCACCCGCGATAAAGGGAGCGGCAAAGCCCCTCGATATGCCCACCCTAATTAGATCCGGCAGCTCAAAAACACCCGCCCCGAGTATGACGGGGATGGATAGCAGAAACGAGAATCTCGCGGCGTCGTCCCGGCGCAGCCCGAAGAATCGCCCGGCGCTTATCGTGGCCCCCGAGCGCGAGAACCCTGGAGCTATCGCAAGCCCTTGAGCAATACCTATCCAAAGCGCACTGACCGTGTCTAGCTCGTGGAGCCGGACTCGGCCTTCGGATGCCCTCTCTGCAAGCCACAACACAGTGCCCGTGGCAACCAGGAAGATCCCCACCGCGAACCTGGATGCGAAAAGGCTGCGAACGACCGGCTCCAGAGCTGCACCCATGATTGCCGTTGGGATGCTCGCGACCACAATGAGGAGCACAAGCCTCCGGTGCTCATCCCGAGAGACAGTGAGCGCAGAGCTCGTCCCACGAATGAGGTCCTCGACGATACCTATGGCGGCCGCGATAAGGGAACCGATATCTTTCTTGAAAACCACGACCACCGCAATAAGCGTCCCCAGGTGTACCAGGACGTCAAAGGTTACGAGCGCCTCAGGCGCCTTCAAAATCTCGCGAGCGATAGCAAGGTGCCCCGAACTCGATACAGGCAGGAACTCGGTCAATCCCTGGACGGCTCCGAGCACTATGGCTTTCAGGACGTCCACAGGCGTCCCCCCTTCACGATGTCCACAAACTTACGCGACCACGGCAGCACCACAAGGATAGATAGCAAGTTGAAAAGCGTATGAGCATTTGCAATGCTGCGCCCGGGATCTACCGGTGAGACCATCTCCACCAGCTTGACAAACGCCCGGAACACCGGGAGGACGGCGATTACGCCCGCCACGTTGAATGCAACATGCAGGATCGCCGCGCACCTAGCGCCTGGCGATGCTGCGACACTGGCGAGAAGGGCCGTCACGCACGTGCCGATGTTGCTTCCAAGCGCTACCGCCACCGCCGATCGAAGGCCCATGAGACCCTGCCGCGCAAGACCTATGAGCACCGCAGTTGTCACGCTCGAGCTCTGAATGACCCCAGTCAAGACCGCCCCTGCTATAACCCCCAGGAGTGGGGCCTGACCCAACACGACCAAGGACTCGGCGAACCATGGCGCCCTGGCAAGCCACGCCATTGCCGACTGAATCACGCCCACAGCCCAGAGGATGCACCCGAAGCCGGTGATCGCCACGCTAAGGTCACGGTAAAGACGGCGCCTCGCGCCGAGATATCCTGCAAGGCCGATGCAAACCACAGGGATGGCGAAGGCCTCTCCCCGGAACGCCACTACGTGCGCTGTCGCACAGGTCCCAAGGTTCGCGCCCATGATTACGCCGAACGCCTGGTAAAGGTCCAGCACACCGGCGTCCACGAGCCCGACGACCGCTACCGTAACTGCACTCGAGCTCTGCACCAGGGCAGTGACAACAGCGCCTGTAAGGACCGCCGTGCCGGCGGTGCTGGTGAGCCCGAGCAAGGCGCTCTCCACGCGCTTGCGGGCAGCCCCACCGAGACCCGACCGTAACAGGCGGATGCCCACAAAAAAAAGGGCGATACCCGCAAGTAGCCGGCAAGACGAAGCGAGCATGGCGCACATCCCCTTGACCTGCGATGGTCTCGCGCTCAAGGTGCCTCGCTGTCAATATATGTCCTGTCAGCCGCACTTATTATAGCATAGAGGATGGGGTGCGCAAACCCCTACCTGGCTCGTCGCGCTGGTATATCGGCTCAGTCAGTGGGAATTCTCCAGCGTCGCAGTGAGGCGGATCTTCCTGCCAGGCTGCAAGGCGGGTTTCAGGAAGTCACGGGGGTCGGTGCTGATGATCCTCACGATCGTCGCCTCTTCGGCGGACACAGGCTCGACGGTCATGGTGACACCTTGGACCTCTATATCTGCAAAGTGTCTTTCGCGCTCGATGCCCTCGAGCACCTGTTCGATTGGGAGAACGGTGTAGAGAATCACTGCAGCGAGATCGCCTGCCTCGCGTCGGCCCGCCCCTCGCGCGCCCGTTTCTCCTCAATCATCTTGTTGAGCGCGGCGAGCGCATCCGACAAGCCCCCAACTGCGTCGATCAGGCCCAGGTTCACGGCATCGGCCCCCACCAGGACAGTTCCGACATCGCGCACGAGCTCCCCGGTTCTGAACATGAGCTCACGGAACTTGTCCGCGGTTATCCTCGAGTGCTCTGTGACGAACTTGATGACCCTGTCTTGCATCTTCTCGAGGTACTCATATGTCTGTGGAACACCGATGACAAGCCCGGAGAGCCGCAGCGGGTGGACGGTCATGGTGGCTGTAGACGCGATCAGACGGTACTTGCAACTCACGGCAATCGGCAGTGCTATTGAGTGGCCTCCACCAAGCACCAGTGACGCCGAAGGCTTCGACATGCTGTCGATCATCTCCGCGATAGCGAGCCCGGCCTCAACGTCCCCGCCGACGGTGTTCAGTATGACGAGAAGGCCCTCGATGGCCGGGTTCTGCTCCACTGCCACGAGTTGCGGGAGCACGTGCTCATACTTGGTGGTCTTGTTCTGCGGCGGCAGAATGATGTGGCCCTCGATCTGTCCGATTATACTCATGACGTGGATGTTGCTTGGTGGAGCAGGGGGCGTCCGCATCTCGCCGAGCTGCCTCAGGGATTCCGTTTGGGCCTCGGCCGTCTGCGGCTGAGCGCGATCACTGTCGCCCCCCGGTTCAGGGGGTTCACTGGGTGGCACCGACGGTGGCGCCTTCTCCGGAACCGGGTTGACCTCGCCGCCGGGCTTTGCCGATGAAACCCGAGCCTTCCAGGGCGGTCCACCTGAGCCGGGCCACTCGGTCATGTTGCTCACTCTCCTGCACCGATACCTGGGTGCCGCGTTAAGTAGAACGCGATAAGTATTATGCGGCTACCGCGCCGAAATCATTCGCTGTAGAAGCGGCCGCCGAAGGCGACAATCCCTCCGCCTGCCGCTTGCGGTTACCGAGATGAACCCCTTGTTCACCGATGAGTATGCTCCAGGACATTGCGGCTAGACCTCGAGCGACCTCCAGATTCTGTCCGCCGCCGCATCAAGGACGCGAATCGCCGCCACGAGGAGGACTGTGGCTATGCCTCCGACCACGGCCACAACCGCCCATCCTGCAACGCCGGCTTTCAACCCCAGGTGCACCACGAAACCCAGCGCGACGATGGCGGCTATCCCGAACAGCGCCCCAAAGAGTGTGTTGAGGTTGGACTTGACCGCTTTCTGCTGGTCTGTCCAATTGAGCATGGGACGCCTCATGTCGAAGAGCACGCCCCACAGGCAAAGAGTGAAGGATGATATAACGCCAAGCGCTATGCCCGCTGCAAGGCTTACCAAAGGCAGCCTGACCATATACTCGAGCACGGCTACTCCGGGTAGGGCACCAAGCAGTATCATGATTTCCGCAGCCACCGCTTTGCCAAGCGCCACCGTTCTCCCCGCTACAGGCAAGGTCTTCGGGATCCAGATGTTCCTCTTGCCCTCGCGGGAAAACGCAGAAAACGGTATGGACGAGAACGCTGTAAGAGCCAGGAAGTGCGCCCCCACGACCAGAGCCCCGATGGCTTCGAATCCCGGCGCGGAGATAAATGACTCCCAGATTCTGGCCATTTCGGGAGTTCTCCTGACGAAGAAGATCACCACGAACATCACCGGGAACATCACAAAGCCTGTGAAGCCGTTTAGCGCGAACACAGGCGTTCTTGCAAAGAGCTTCATCTCAGTAACTGCGAGCGACGCCACCGGGGAACGCTCTGCGTATCTGTCGGCCCGTAGTCGGGCGGCGGAGCGGTCATTTGAGCGCGCTGCGGCCTCGAATCCGCTGAGTACGCCCTGATAGAAGACCCTGTTACCTATTGCAAGCAGCGCCGCGAACGCGAGTGCCCCCGCCCCGAGGAACAAGGCGAGGTTGAGCAAGCCTGACAGGGTTCCCGCCCCTGCGAGCGCTTTCGTCGCCCAAATGCTGGGCGGGAAGCGGCTGCCGACAATATCGACCAGGCTATTGGCGGTGGAAAGCACTCTCGTTAGGAACTCTGCTTCCTCTCCCCTGCCCGGGGCTCTGGTCTGGATGAAGATCTGGAAGCCTACCACTAAGGCCACAAACATGAAGCCGCCGATCATGGCCAGGGTGTCCTTGCGCCGCGAAAGGCCTGCAACCCTCATCAAGAGAATCGCGGGAATGGCCGCGATCACAAGTGGCACTACGGGTAATGCCAGGAATACCAGGACTGCCGTAATCGCGTACGGCACTGCGCCGACACCTGCAAGCAGGCCGTAGGCAACCAGGACCGGGATTACGAACACTGCGAGGCCCAGGTATTCGTTGGCCAGGATGACTGCGAACTTGCTTGCGAGCACTTCCGCAGGCCGCAGCGGAAGCGGGATCAGGATGCTCAGGTCGTTGGAGAAGTAAAACACCGCTATGACAAGGACGAAACCCAGGATAAGCACGATCACCTGTGATGCGAGGATGCCTAGAGTCAGCGTTACGTCTCCCTGGCCGATGGGAGCTGTTGCGGAATAGAAGAACCGGGCCACCTTGTACACCCCGACCGCGATCGTGATCGCGCCCGATGCGATGGCAAGCCCTATCAACACAGGCTCCCACAGGCGCTGGCGCTTCTTTAGGTAATAGTACCGGGAGTACGATATAGCGAAGTTCATGTTGAGCTGAGCCAGGACAAGCGAGATCGTGCGCCTTGCCATGCTACTTTCCCTCCCCGGGTTCGGTCAACTCGAGGAAGATATCTTCCAGCGACTCATCGGCCTGCTTGCGACGTTCACGCAGCTCCTCCACGGTCCCGCAGGCGATGAGGCGTCCTTTGTCGATTATGCCCACCCTGTCGCAAAGCCTCTCCGCCACCTCAAGGATATGGGTGGAGAAAAACACCACATGGCCCTTGTCGCAATGGTTCCTCATCATGTCCTTGAAGAGCCGGGATGCCCTGGGGTCGAGGCCCACCATTGGCTCGTCCAGGATGAAGACCGGCGGATCGTGAAGAAGCGCGCCCGTCAGCGCAAGCTTCTGTTTCATCCCGTGTGAGTAGCTCTGGATGACGTCCGATATGGCCGACGTAAGCTCGAACATTTCAAGCAGTTCGTTGATGCGGCGGCTTCTCTCGGCTTTAGGTATGCCAAAGATGTCAGCCACCAGGTTAAGGTACTCAAGCCCTGTGAGTCTGTCATACAGGTCAGGGTTATCCGGGACAAACCCGATGTCTGCCTTTGCCGCTACGGGGTCTACGGCCACGTTGTGTCCGTTCACCGTGACCGTGCCCCTATCCGGTGTCAATAACCCCACCACCATCTTAATGGTCGTGGTCTTGCCTGCCCCGTTAGGTCCGAGAAAGCCGAAGATCTCCCCAGCTCGAACCTGGAGACTGAGGTCATCGACGGCCGGCCTTGCCGCTCCGCGATACGTCTTTGAAACCCCTTCGAGCCTGAGCAACGAAGCTCGAGACATGACAGCACTCCCTCCCACACACCAGCTTGACGTTTCCATGGTATCAGACCGGAGACATGGGTGCAAGGATGGAAGCTTCTCAGCACCTGTCATGAAGAATCTGCTCAATCGCCACAACTTTGATCTTAGAACCCTTGCTACGGTGAGCATTGCCATCGTTTCCTGGGCCTCTGCCTTTGCAGGCATACGCGCCGCACCGGGCGCCTATAGTCCGGGTCATATCGCCTTGGTCCGCTATGGAACCGCTTCCGTGGCTCTTGCCGTGTATGCGGCGATAACGAGGAACCTGCATCTCCTCAACACTCACTACTCGTTGCTGGTGAGTTACACCACTTTCACTCTGCCCCTCTGCATCTGGATGTTGAAGGGGTTTTTCGACGGCATCTACTTCACCTCTGTGTCGAAGGCCCGCGAAGTATCGTTGCCGAAGATATCCACGACCTTCACGAGAACCCGATAGCGTCCGGGCCTCTCGTAAGTGTGGATGGCAGAAGCGAGTGCGAGCTTGCGCTCGTTCTGCGCGCGGTAGGTGACCCACCCCTGCAGGAAGGTGTCGTTCTGGAAGTCCCAGTCCACTGCCCAGTAATCGATATAGTCAGACCACTTCTTGACCTTGTCGCGGACTTCCTCCGGGATCAGTTTAGTGTTGGGTATGACGAAGTCCTTGAGTCTGACCTGAATTGTGAGTCTCCTTGGGGTTTTGATGTCAACCTCAAGGTATGCGAGTTCAAAGAACTGCACATCGTCCTTGTCCACCGCCTGCTGCTCCATTACTTCTCGCGGGATCTGGACCAGCACTAACTTGACACCCTGCTTCTTGGCCTCGGCGACCATCAGGTCCGAGAGCCCCATCTCCCATTCCCAGCCCAGGACGTGAAGCTCGGTTTGTTTCAGTTGGGTGCACTCGGCAAGGGCGGCGCTGACCTCGCCGATGGTCACCGGCGCGTCCACCGCCCCGATGTGGACCATTGCTCGACCCTTCTTGCCGTGAAGGTAAGTGCACCCTGCGACCGCCTGAGCTCCGTAAAGCTTGAGGATGAAGGCCAGGTACTCGTGCAGCGTGCGCTCGGTAACAGTTCTGCCTCTATCGCCGAACGTAGCTATCTGCCAATATCGCCTCTCGTGCTTGCCCAGGTTTAGGATGTCGAAAGGCCTGCACCCCTCGATGCCAAGGAGCCGCTTGCGCGTGGTGTGGATGGCAAACCGGGAAAGATCGCACCCGATCCAGCGGCGGCCAAGTTTCTCTGCTACCGCTAAGGTGGTCCCGGAACCGCAGAAGAAATCGGCTACGAGGTCACCCGGATTCGATGAGGCATTGATGATCCGGCGCAGGACACTCTCATTCTTCTGGGTGGCGTAGCCCGTCTTTTCCCGGGAGAAGCTCTTGATTTGTATCGAGTCGAGCGAGTCCTCGCCCGTAAGCTCAAACTCGAAAGGGTTAGCGTTCCAAACGTCCTCGATCGGATAGCCCTTGCCCGTGGTTTCCACTCCGCCGCGGCGCGTGTAGCCCTCAGGGTAAGGGACGTATTCCTTGTTAAACGTGAAGCTATTGGGCGTCACAACGTAGAACAGGATCGTGTCGTGATTCCGTATCCAGTTCTTGGCTGCGCTCTTGTAGCCGGAAATCCACCCGATCCGCCATATGATTTCGCGCTGGAATGACGCCGGGCCGAAAACCTCGTCGAGGAGTGGCTTGACGTAGTGCCCCACCGTAGCGTCAAGGTGCACATAGATGGACCCGGTTTCCTTGAGCAGATCGCGTATGAGGCGGAGGCGGCTGTACATCATCTGAAGGTAACTGTCGATTCCCCGTCCCCAGGTGTCGCGGTACGCCTTCTCCTCTATAATCGACTGCTGCTTCGTTACCTCCGCGTCCCCATCGCCGATCTCGGTCGTAAAGGTAAAATCCGCCCCCGTGGCAAACGGCGGGTCAATATAGATGAGGTCGATCTTCCCGGCAAACTCCTCCAGCAACGATCCAATCACGAGCAGGTTGTCGCCCCAGATAAGCTTGTTCCTCCAGCCTTCCCCGAAGGTCTTACCTTCTTTCCCTTCGCAGAAACCGGAGAGCGCTGGCATCTTCTTCGCCTCCCGGGTGGCCCGACCCTGATTGATGGCCTCGATGACCTGGAAGGGGAAGTTTACCCTTGGTACCTCCTTAAGGGTGCCATCTTCGTTATACTTGCCAGGCCAGACCAGCTCCGTCCTGGTGATTTCTATCTTTGTCGTGTGCAAGACCTCCAAACGCCTGTTGGCGATATCCTCGTTTAGTAAATCGGTTTCTACCTCGAAGACTCCCCCAGGTTTATCATGGGAGAGCCAAGCCTTTGCCATCACTTGTGCTCATATTGCCATGATCTGACCGCGCCCCACGGGCTAATGAAGCGAGTAAACCGAGCAATCTGTTGGTGCGCTTCGGCTGATAGGGGTTTCTCCGCGTTAGTCGCGTCCTCTTGTGATCCTTAGTACCCCTTGAGGTTATCCACCTGTCTTTACCACGACCACGTCCTCGTCAAGGCCTTGCCGGTACAGGAGCAGTCTGCCGCCGCTTTCTACGGCGCGAGAGGTAGGCGCGTCGAGAGAAAACGGAAACAGCGCGGGGGATGAAAGTAGCTGCCGAAGCGGCCTGGCTTCTGAACCGCTCGCGATAAGTGTTGTCTCAATTAGCCACGCGGCAAGCTGTTCGTTCTTGATCGCTCGGACCGGCGCTCTTTCGTACACGCCCTGCTTGGACACATCTTTTAGGACGCCCCAGTCAACGAAGCACCGCATCACTCGCCGGGCTGCTCGGCTCACCGTTTCCCTCTCTCCGAATTGCTCCCGTAGTCGCCTTTGGACCTGAGACAGCGAGACCGAACCCTGCAGCCGCGCAAGTCTCCCGACCGCCTCAGCCACGACCGATACGAAGGGATAGACAGCCATGGTCATGCCCCAGTGGATGGGTAAATGCTCGTTCGCTGGCATTTGGCGCAATAGATCCAATCCGCCGTCTCGTAGACCTCTAAGTTCGTCCGACACGGACACCCAGATCTTCAGCAGAATAGAAACTGTCTTTTCCCTGTTTCCGCGTTTGGAAGTGCCGCCTACCGAAAGGCGACCTTTTAGGACTTCACATAGAGCTGCCTCGATTCCCTTCCTGTCGTTGCCTGCGAGTACTAGCTTCGCCGTTTGTTCGAGCCAGTCTAGCTGAACGCGCTGGTTGAAACCTACTTGAAGACGTGTGCTCATGCGCCCCTCCGGTCTATGAAAACGAGTGGAACTACTACCTCCTCCAGCGAGATGCCGCCGTGTGCAACGATCCGTTCGTCCTCCCGAACGAAGGCCCATCGGCCGGGCGCAAGGAGGGCCAGGTAGTCATCGGGGAGCCCGATGGGTTCCCAAGCGATCGAACCTGGGAATCGCTCCTGTACGTTCTTTCTGAGAACCGCGTCCGGGTAAACCCTTGCGCGCTCTCCACGGAGTTCAGCCGCGGCTCCCTCGGCAGGGTGCCCGCACCCGGGCGCCTCGATGCTACCGTGGTCCGAGGTCAGGCAGACGTCGAAACCCCGGGCTAGAAGAAGGTCAAGCAGCCCGGCAAGGTACCCCTCCTCCGCCCACTGACGGACCTGGTTGTGCATCCCGGCCGTGCCTAGCTGCATCCCATGCATGATCTTGTCCACTTTGTCTACAACCAGGCCTACCACGCGGACCTTCGGGTGAGATATGATTTCGCCGACCTCGCACAGGTCCCCGGCCCCAAGTCCAGACCTGTACGCCATCTCGACTTTCTGCAGTCCCCGATCAACCCAGAACTGGGTCCACAAGGCTGGTTCCTTGCTGGTATTATGAATGCATCCCGGGAAGTAGATCGGCGGTTTCCCTGAGAAAGCGGCCTGCCGCGAAACAGAGGTAAGGGTGGGAATCCAGGCAAACACCGCCCCCTCACGAAACCGCCACTCCGGCCGCTGGGCCGTGAGCACGTTGCGCACGACCACCCATTGATCGAGTGCCAGCCCGTCCAGGAGAACAAGGGCTGCCTTCCGGTGGCGAGTCTCTTCCAGGCTACGCGCGATCTCCCGAGGCACGTGGTGGAGCATCGCCGGCGGGCTGGCCGGGTGATTGTGCAAGCCGCTGTACCGGGCATTCACCCAACTCAAGAACGCGACATCGACCTTTTCACGCAAATCCTGGAGTTCCTCCGCTTCTTCGGGACTCCGGGTAACGTACCCGTCATGCCGTAAGGCCAAAAGCTCGGCCCACGCGCGAGCAAAGTTGAACCAGTCGTTGTGTCTTGCGTACTCCCCCGGAATCGACTCTTCGAGAGTCGCAAGCAAGCCCTCGATCCGACGGGACCTGTCCGCTTGCGGCTCGATTCTAAGACCGACAGCCACCCACTGGCGAGACAACGTATCCGTTCTTGGATGGCAGACGGGTGAAAGGTGTCCCTCGACGAACATGGTGTCGATGTAGACGCGGATGTCGTCGTGCTCGAAGGGAAGATCCGCCGGACCCGGGAACCGAAGACCGTAGGGCGGCTTGCCTTCGCCTGCAATCTCGGTGCCTCCTGCTGCGGCACGGTCGAGGAAGATAGGCCAGCGCTCTTGCAGGAAGCCAAAGAACGCCTGCCTGTCCGGGACAACCTGCTCGAGCGGCCACTTGGCAAACCGTTCGGTCTCGCGGAGAATCCGAATGACGCGTTCATCCAGGATGCGAGGCACCCGTTGGCCGCGATAATGCCTGCGTAGCAGGGCCCGAAGCAAGTCCTGCGGCTCTTTGATGAACTCTGGAGCGAACCCAAAAACATGCCGAAGCACGAAATCCTTCGTGGCGTTATCGCCCAGGTTACCAGGGGCGTATTGCTCCCGGGCGCGGTAAAGAGCGTCAAGGTCGCCCCGGTCCAACGAAGCGACAACCGGATAGCTCAGGTTAGGGAATAGGTCCCCCAGGTTGAAGGAGAGCTTGCGTCCGGCCTGCAAGAGATCATATGGGAGAAGGCGTAGCTCCTGGGATGGAGCACGCAGGACCACCACCAGGTCGGTCAACTCACCCCTGTCCCATCGCGAGCGGTACTTCGACTCGTAAGCATAGCGGAAGGCCACATGGTCTTCAAACGGGATAAGCTCGAACCCCCGCTCACGAAGCCCCGCCAGCACGCCTTCCTCGGTAAGCAGCCCGTCAGGGTCGGCGACCAAGGTGAGGCGGGCGATCTGCGGGGTAAACTCCTTCAGGATCTGGTCGCGCCAAGTGTGCGGGAGCATTTTCGACCCCTTTTCTTTCCTAACCTAGCTTCGGCCTTCGTCTGCCTTGTGTGTCAGCTTGAGAGCCAGTGCAAGCATTCCCCGAACGCCTTGCGTCATTCGTACAAGCCCGTAGTGTTCCAATACCCGCCTGAACAAATCCTCCTCGTCTATGCTGTCCACTTGGTCGTCGTCTCCCAGTATCAAACGCATAACCGCCGCGACCTCAGAAGGAGGGATCTCATCCAAGGTACGATCTCCACGGGTGCGCAGGACGACAGGAGGAGCTCCCCGTAAACGGACGATCTTGTTGATCTGGTCCTGGGTACCATGTTCGTTACTTTCTACAAGCGTACCATATCTGACCGCCTTTCGGACGGCACGGTTGAAGATGGAACGGATCTCCCGGCCCACCTTATGAATGCCAGCGGCTTTGGCGTAAAGACGATAGGCCCGGTGGCAAATCATCGGACCTTCTGCGGCAATGATCTCAACCAAACCTTCTCTCACGGTCTCCGGTGGAGCATACCGCGGGTCTGGCATGGGCCGCGGCGTCCAATTCCGATACGGAACTACACCCTTATAAGAGGTAGTAATCTGCAGTATACCTTCGAGGGGGAGAGGTTCCTGTTTGAGAAGTTCGGGTCGGTTCCCCGGAATGCCCACGCTGCGGCCGAATTCGTCTTCCTCTTCTGCTGACGCCTCTGCTTCCAGTAACGAGCTATCGCTATCAGGGGAAGCAACGTTGGGAAACTTCGGCATCCCGGCGGCATCACCAAGTACCTCAAGACTCGGCTTAGCGATGGATCTCGGTGCCGCTTTCTCGTCTGCCATCGAAGGCTCAATGCCCAGTCGATCCAGCGTGTGCCAAAGTCCGTCTAGAGCTTGGTCCGGATCTCGATAGAAAGCGCTCGCAGGCACACGCCAAAAGGTCCAACCACAACGTTCGAGCTGTCTCTGGCGAGCCATGTCAGCCTCCCATCGCTCCGGACCGTGCCATGTGTCTCCGTCACATTCTACGCCCATCCGATTTCGCATACCTTCGACAACCAGATCAATCCTGTAGCCAGCCGCACTGTATTGCGGAATAACTCGATACCCGCGCTCAGTAATCTTCAGAAAAACGTCTACCTCGAACCAACTGTCGAATGGCAATGGAGGTCTGACTGCATCTCTCCTGATGGTTCGCGCATCTGTTCTTAGAGCTCTGATATCCAGCCCGTCCAGTGCCGCAGGCTCAACCTCAGGATTCTGGCAGTACTCCAGAAGGTGATAGCGCAAGCAGCTCGGACTTAAATCGTTCAACGTGGCCGTATGGAAGAGCCACATCTGGTCTTTGGCACGACTTGCGGCAACGTTGAAACGTCGCTCGTGCTGGGCGCTCGTGAGTGTCCCAATCCGATGTTCCTCGCTGGGGGCAGCGACCAGGCTGAGAAAAATGACATCTCGTTCGTCTCCTTGGAAATCGTAGGCATCTCCGCAAAGCAGGTTGCGTCTCTCCATCTCTTCCGGACCCAGCCGTTCAAGGAGTAGCCTTTCAATCTCGCGTGCCTGGGATGACCCCTGAAGGCTGATAACGCCTATGGATTTCCCCTGGTAGGCGGGATCCTTACAGCACTGAAGGATTTGCGCTACGATGGCTTCCGCCTCAGGTGGGTTCACAACCCGTTCACCGTCACCGCGCCGGTACCCATCAGGCACATGGGTAACCCTTACCGGTCGAAGCCGATCGGCACCGTACTGCCTGAGCGGAATTAAGGGTTCCGAGCGGTAACAGAGATTGTTCGAGAACTGAATGATCTCTGGCATACACCGAAAGTGTTCCCGCAGGCGGATGCGCCCGGAGTACCGGACCACAGCCTGGTCAAAGAAGCTGTTGTCGAAACCTAGGGCGTCGTTGAGGGGAAGGTCCGAGATGTGCCGTTCTCTAAGGAGGTTGACATCTTCGCGAGTGACACCGATAAAGTCGGGGCTGATCTGTTTGTTGTCGCCCACGACGATCACTTTCTTGGCCAGATATTGAAGAAACAACGCCTCGGGGCCTGACTGGCTTGCCTCGTCCACAATCACGACATCGAAAGCGTCGATCCCTGGACGTATACTCTCGGCCACACGGTAAATGGGAATAATCCACGCCGGAATCGCCGAGCGGCACTCGTCCATGTTCTTGCGAGCTTCCCGGCGATACTGTGCCGCATACTTTCCTGTTCCCTTGCCGAGCCTGCCCATGGCCAGTGTCCAAGCCATCAGGTGCTGGCGCTGGTATTCGGTCATTCGGGAGAAGAAATGTCCCCAAGCCTTAGCCGCGGCCAGTTTCCCTATGATGCTTCGGACTTCGTCCCGGCAACGAGAGAGTTCTCGGGATAGTCGGTCAACGGCACCCGGGTCGTTACGTTCCCGGAGCCAGCGATCAGCACGCGCCCAGTCCCAAGCCGCCTCAAACTGTGCCATCCGCTCGTCCCATACCCCGTCCTGATAACTTGAGAGCAGATTGCGAGTCAACTCGGGAATCGTACCCTTCACACGATCAAGGAGTGCGTCACGATTCTGCAGAGCTTTCTTGTCCTCTTCGAGGCGGCACATCGTCTGGTATGCATCCGTGTAGCGACGTTCATCCCGGGCGCGCACGGCATCCAGTAAGGCTCCGACGACGGGATGAACGTTGGGTTGTAACAGGATTTCACTAAGACGCTGTTCCAAGTCACGAAGAGGTTCTCGAGCCGCCTCAAGGTCTTCGTCGGAGGACGCCGCTTTGATGGCCTGAACCAATGCGGTAATCTCATCAGGCTCATGCCAGCTCGGCTCCACGAATCCTGGAATGGGCGCAATGATGGCCCTGAGCTCGGCAACCTTGTCGCAGAGCTCTAAGACCTGAGCTAGGAGTCTCTGAAGATCATGGTAGGCGGCCACCCGCATGTTGAATGGGCCCGAGGGTACCTGCGCAACAGCAGCCCAACGCTGCTGTAACGCGTCCAGATGATCGGCGACCTCCAGCCACTCAAGAAGCGCCCGGAGCACTTCGGGGCAATCACAGCGCCGCCCATCAACGTAGACGCCCCTCAACAGGTATTGCCCGTTCTTAACAACCTTGGGCCGGAAAGGACCAAACCCGAGACCCTTTCCTGACTCCAGATGTTGCAGGAGGGCAGACACATCTGCCTTCACAGAAGCGCGATCCCTGTTCTCGAGCCCTGCGACCTGACTTTCTCTGTTGGCAGAGGGTACTGCCTCGACCTGGTTCAGGTGCGCCTCTGTACTTTCCCGGAGATCGTGCCATACCCGCTCCTGCCGCGCCAAGATCTCGGTAGCGGCACGCCTCACCCACTGGTGTGGGCTACGCATAACAACACTGTAAGCAACGACCAAGTCGCTAAGCTTAGACTCAAGCGTCTGTCGCAGCCGTCGCTCGGTCCCTAGAAGCACAGGATACGACGGGTGTTTTCTATGCTCGGCCATCTGTTCAGAGTTGCTGCGTGCCTGAGCTTCCTGACGGAAAGCAGTTGCAAAGTCAGTCGGCGTCAAGATGTGTTCAGGTGATACGATCACCTTCAGCGCTTCCGCTGTCCGGCGGTCGTCCAATTCCCGAAGCAACCTGAGAAGTTCAAGCGCCTCTGCATCAGAAAGGGGCAGGTCATCGTGCCCGCTCAGTAGGATGCCGATCCAGGAATAGGTTGCTTCTTCGTCCCTCACACGCTTTGCTATGGAAGCAGCCGTCCCTTCGTACTTGTCAAACCCCAGAGTCTGTCGATAAGTCTCGGCCTCACGGAGTGAGCGCAGTTCCTCAAGCGCCTTCGCTTCGTCCCTGCGCGCTGCATCGAGGCGTTGGTCGAGCGCTTCGATTTCTCGTTGGTTTTGCCGCTGATCCCAGTGGTTGTAGCGTTCCGTGATCCCTTGAACCGAGTCCTCCAGATTCTGCAAGGCCGTGCGATCATCGCCCAGCAGGCTCACGCAGAGATCTCCGATTTCCTTGGGCAGCATCCCACGGAGCACCTTGAGTGCTCGGGGGGTGTGACTGGTGACCAACACTCGTTGGCCTGTGGCCAAAAGGTGACAGACGAGATTAGCAATGGTGTGAGATTTCCCCGTCCCTGGCGGCCCCTGCACTAACAGACCCTGACGCGAGGCAAGCCTACGGACGATCTCCCGCTGCTCGTCGTTGGCCGGCAGGGGAAAGTAGATCTCCTCGGCTGGGGAAGCAGAGCCTGACCCGGACACCGGCACGCCACTTGTGTCATAGTTTGCGTCGTCTACGATCTCTACTAACCGCTGTATGCCTACCGGGACTTCTCCTCCCTGGCGGAGTTGTTCGATGATCTCCTGGAAGATGCGGATAAGACTGCGCTCTGTGCGCTTCCGGAGTATCAGCGCCGGTGCTAGGCAGACCCGAGGTTCGGTATTACTCAGTGTCGGAGCGGTCAGACAATCCTCGTATTCGCCCCTTGCCGAGACAGCATGCACCCATCCTTTGAGAGCAGACTCAAGAGAGGCTTTGTCCCAGACAATGTCCCCTGTCTCCGAGACCTGTTCCTCGATGGCGCGCTGTTCGGTAGCGTCGGGGCGTTCCTGAGCCTCCAGCATATCTTGCTCGAGGGTGAGTCTAGCACCCTCTCCCGCGGGACCCACGGTGATGACCCCTCGCGTAGCATCAAAGGTGAGGCTTGTCTGTGCCGTGATCAGATGACGGCGCACCTCCTGCCCGTTAGGAGTCTTCCATACCAGCAAACCGAGGCCCAGGACGACTTCGTACATTTCGCCGAGGCGTTGTTGTTTCTGATATATAGAGAAGAGGTCAGTGTAAACCCTCTGTATAGCCTGTAGCCGCCTGTCTTCCTCCGCCCACGGCCACCAGGCTTCCTCGATGTATCGCTCCCACAAGCGCTTTATTTCAGGGTGGTCGCTCAAGTCGTGAAAGGCAGCCCGTGGTGTTATCTCATCTTCTTCATCGTCCTGACCGGGCGCCATAGCAACAATGCGCTCGCGGAGTTCCGGAAAATCAAGCGACGAGTCCGCAACCTGCCTTAAGTCAAGCCAAGGCTTCAGTCTCTCCGGCACTTCTGGTGGCGGAACAAGCCGTGGCTTGTGAACCCTAATCCACGTGTCTGTTAGCTCTTCGTCATGGTCGGTGAACCATGCAGCACAATAGCAACCGCGTTCGCGCGGGATGTCAGCCAGCCAAAGTACCTTTTCGTAGGTGTCCAGAGTTCGGATGGTTTTCGTCCGAAGTTCCGACAGTTCCTTGAGGAATATAAATAGGCGGATTGCATGGTCTCGAATCACTTTGGAGTCGTCAGCCATGACTGTCCTAGCCCCCTGTGATACGAACCAACAGCAAAGGAATCATTTCCGGGATAACCTCACACTGCCGGTCGAGCTCCTGGAGCCAATCCCGTTCCTCTTGGCCGAGCCGAGAAAGCCGGTAACTCCGCACTGCCGGAAGGCCGATTCGCTCCGCAGCGCGACGCCGAGCTGCAAAGGCGTAGTCTGCCTTTTCACGCTCCCGCCTGACACGTTCCCGGTGGGCTTGCACGAGTTCTTGGTAGACAGGCTTGCTCTGAGCTTCTGCGACCTCCCACAGGCGCTCATACGTGCTCAAAGCCCCGGGTCCGTCTAGATGCCCGTGTAACTCACCTGCATCGGAAAGTAGTTGATCCCACACATATTGTGCCGTCGGCAGGAGGACACGCCCGTCATCGTGCAGGAAAAGTGGCATCACTCGTTCTCGAGCCCAATCAGTAGCACTAATGGCAATTCTCCAGAGGGACCAGAAGCCCTGCACGCCGCTGGGTAAATCCGGGATAGCAACACACGCGATCGGCTGCCCGTGGGCGAACCGCGGTAAACGGCTAGCCAGGCCCCGGCCTCGCGGGTTCTCAAGAGTCAAGTGGTGGGCGTGGGGGGCAGCCTCAGCGTCCCTGAGAGTAAACACGACCTGTTCTGCGGATAGGCTCAAGCGGCTCACTGGGCTTCCCCCCTGGCCTCAATAGAGGCTAGGAATGCCTTCATCTTTAACAGTGATGCACTATCGCTATTCTTATGCTCGCGAGCATTAACACGAGCATTAAGACGCTATTAATGCTCACAGCAATGTCATTTGGACATTTACTGAGAGCATTACGAATCCTGGTAATCATACCGGGCGTACTTGCCCTTCCCCGATGTGATTCGAGGTTCCTCTCTGCGAAGCTCACGCATCAATCGGAAGACCTGGTGGCGATCTAAGTGTGTGATCTGCCGGATCTCTTTATTCGATAGCCCCGGCTTTCCCTGTTGTGCTCTGCGCTTTAGCACACTTAGAACCCGAGTCTTCGCCGACTCCCAGTCGATTCTTCGATCTCGGTCGAGCTGACCAGGGCCTACGAGACGACCGTGAAGCTCAGGGCGGAGAGTCCAATAAGTCCCCTTGCCCGTGCCCCCCCGCTCCAGATAACCGGCACTTCGTTCCATCTCGCTGAGGATCTCGCGGATATCTACTTCCTGGCGCTGGCATATGCGTGCGGCGGTCGACGTGTCAAGTTCTGAATGACGTAGCAAGTACTGGAGAATCAGAAGCTGGTCTACAGAGAGTTCACGGCCTTTCTTACCCTCCTCCGCGACAAACGCCCTAAATGACACCGATAACTCGCTCGCCAGAAAGGTTACTTTAACCGCCTCGCCCTGCTCCTCTATAAGCGGCGGCTCTTTCCCCTCTATGAGCAGGGCGGAGAACATGCGCGCGATCCCTACGTTACTGCGGTTGACGAGACGCAGGCGGGTGAGCGCGTCCACAAGATGGGGGTTTCGAGCTATTGGTTGGTGATGGAGGATGTTCTCAGGCGAAATCCCGCCTATAAAGCCGCCAGGATTGCTGACCTCAATCCTGCGGGGGAACTGCTTGATAAGTGTGGGTCCGGCCAGGCGGTAGTCCGCGTGGCAAAGCGCGTTCATCAGGGCCTCGCGGAGAGCCACCTCAGGGTAGGTACGGTATTCAAAATGAAACATACCGTGTTCGACCGTAGTGATGGGGTTGTCCGCCATGATGCGGTCCGTTATGCGCGCTAGAGCTACAGGCAAGGCATCCCTGCCATCCATCCTGTCGGAATACTCGGTATCATTCCGCATCCGAAGATGGGTCCAGACGTATCCGGGCAGGTGCTCTCGGATGGACGATTCCTTGCCAGCTAAGAGTATGCCAGCCCGGGTTAGGCGCCCGGCGCGAAGGACGCCCAATGCGCTGAGTAAGTCCAGGTCACTTAGTCCCAAGAGCTCTTCGGGAGCACGCTCCCGCCGCGCCGCTTCACGGAGTTGTTCAAGCGCTGACGCGGAGATATGTGAAGTCGGGCTTCCCGACACCGCCGCCGCGGTGAAGTCGGCCTCGCCAGTCTCAACCATGAGGCGGTGCCTGAGCGTCCCTGTAAGAGGCTGACAGTCAGTTCCGATACGGACTCTCCCCCTGCCCGCCGTATCGGTGTATGGAATGCGACCGGGGTAGACCTGCATAATTAGCAGTCTGCCCGTACCCTCCGGTACGCACAGTTCCTCGAACTCTGGCATCAGTTTGGGATCGGTGGAATCGTAAACCGCCTTCCTCAACTGGTTAGTGTCAACGTCAGGCGGAACCCCTTGAATAGCAGCGGTGCGCCCCGTCTCCTTGTCAGACACTCCGAAAACGACAGTGCCTCCGCCGCCGTTAACCATACAAACCGCCATATCGACCACGAGGCGCACTGCATCATCCGCGCTGCGCCGCCTCCACTCTTTGAAGTCGAGATCCTGAGCTTCGAGCTCGCGCGCGGACCGAGTATTCAGCTCGTCCAGGAGTTGTCGTATCTCGGTAACGCTACGCATCGCTACTCCACAACTATCCTGACCTTACCGTGGTCCTTTGCCGCAACCAAATCACTCAGGTATTCCTCGAAACGCTTCCTCAGCAACTGAGGTATATACAAGGAGCGCTGCCTCTGTATCAGATCCAGCAGGCGTCGGCCGAGCTCCAGGTTGACATTGATGAGTGGGCAGTTCCGACGCCTCGCCACTTCCTGGAGAGCGCGCGTCTTCCCCGATCCAGAGGGAGCCACGATCAGGACCAGCCGATGATAGAGCCCGATCGTCTCGCCAATCCTAGCGATAATCTGTTCGCAAAGAGTCTCAGTCATGATCCGCCTTCTCGCTATCCCCGAAGTTTGCGAATACTGATAGCGAGTTCGACAATGGCGGGTCTGATTCCTCTCTCCTGCTTCACAGTAATCCCTTTCTGCCGGAAGGTCGCCCTAATTCGGGACGTTACGGCAATGATGAACAGAGGCCCCTGGCTACTTCGGAGTCTCGCTGGCACAGTCAGGGTAACGGCTGCGTCGGTTTGGGTCAGCTATTGATACAGAAGGTACTTTGCCCTTGTGCGGCGGAAAGCCTCCAGGTCCTGCTGCCACGAGGCGACTATCTCGCGCGCAGGCTTGCCTTTCTGCAGAAGGAGCCGCACCTCGTCGGTGCCGATGAGCCGGTCGAAGTGTGTGCCGCCATACACCCACGTAGCCTGCGACGGGTACATCTCGAAGATCGCCCCGACGATGTGTAGCCCGGTTGCTACAGGCTGAAAGCTTGTGCGGTCCGTTACGCGCACCTCTATGCCGCTGCAGCGCTTCCCTGCGCTCTTGGAGAACGCAGGCGTAAACTCGCAGGTTCCGAAAGTTACGCCGGGTAACCCAATCGCGTTGAGACGACGCGCGAGAGCCGCGCCATCCATCCACGGCGCGCCCACCCATTCAAACGGGTGATCCGTCCCCCTACCTTCTGAAACTGCTGCAAATCCCTCGATGAAGCAGGTGCCGGGGTACACAGTGGCGCTCGCAAGAGTTGCGATGTTGGGGGAGGGTTTCACCCACGGCAGGCCTGTGTCATCGAACCACATATGGCGGCGCCATCCCTCCATCTTTACCACGCGCAAGCGCGCGCCGATTCCGAATTCGGCGTTGAACAGGCTGGCAAGCTCACCGACAGTCATACCGTACCGTACCGGGATCGGATAGGCACCCACGAAGGACGCAAACTCCTTTCGCAGGACAGGCCCCTCCACAGCCAGGCCCCCAAGAGGGTTCGGGCGATCGAGCACCACGAATTCGATGCCTTGCTCGGCTGCGGCCTGCATCGCGTAAGCCATGGTCGAGATGTACGTATAGAACCTTGCCCCCACGTCCTGAATATCGTATACGAGCACGTCGATTCCCTTGAGCATCTCAGGCGTCGGTTTCAGGGTCTTCCCGTAGAGGCTATGTATAGGGAGGCCCGTTTTCTCATCCACTCCTGAGCCGACCTTCTCTCCCGCCTGGGCCTCCCCGCGGACGCCGTGCTCGGGGCTGAAGATGGCCACGAGCTTCACCATACCGCTCTCGGCCAGGATATCGATGCTGCTCTTGAGGTTTGAGTCAACGCCCGTGTGGTTCGTTATAAGCCCAACGCGTTTCCCAGCGAGCAACTCGAAGCCGCCCCTGGGAAGCACCTCGATCCCCGTCTTGACCGGCACCTTGCTGTCCCCTTCCTCTGCTCCAGCGACTTGTACGAATCGGTCACGCCAGAAAGGAGGCCTGTCTTGCCGTCCGCCTTCCTTAGGACAGCCTTCAATGACTGCGCAGCGTTTTCCTTGATATCAATGTTGAGCGAGAGGTCAACTCCGGGTATCCCGCATATTGTCAGGATGGACCTGCACTCAACTGTTCTCACCATTGGGCTTACATCAGATCTAGCCCCTCTTGACCTCGATGCCACCCATGAGCGTCCATGCGCGGATTGTTACTTTCTTTTGCGAACCTTCTACTCCCTCTTGTATGGTCCTTCTCGCCGCGACGACCCCGCCGCCTTCTTCGTCAAAAAACTTGACGCCGCCCAGGATGGCTGTTCCCTCGCACTCGACCTCGAGGTCCGCCGGAACCTTGACGTTAATGCCGCCCATCACAGCGGTGAGGTTGAGAACTGTCTCCTTATCGGGGATGTCCGCACAGGTCAGGTCGAGGTTGGCCCCGCCCATGATGGCGATGTAATTGCCGTCTTCGAGACGCCATCCCCTGTTCTTGAGGTCGATGCCGCTCATCACGGCCCAACGGGTCCCCCCGCAGCCCGACGCCCCACGGATGAGGCTCCAGCCGATGAGAATGATGACCGCGGGCCAGAGAATCCTGAACAAGATCGAAAGATCCACCCAGTACAAACCCATATTCCTGCCAAGGATTACGAGGCCTAACACAAGCAGAAACAGGCCGACAAGGCCCGCGCCCGAGAACACTCCTCGCCTGCTTTCCTCCCCTGCACGGGAGATGATTGCCGAGACTAGCGCGTCAATGCCCCAGACGATGAGGAGAACGGGCCAGTACGTTGCGAACAAGTCGCCGATGTCTACTTCGACGATTCCGAGGTTACGCAGCAGCCAGACAATGCCGAGCGCAATGACGCCCAGACCGAGCAAGACCGGCTGGATCCGAAGAGGCTTCATGCACCACACCCCCTGCCCGATTGACTAATCGAGTCCACATTCCATGTGGGGTGCACGAAATCCTTCTCCTCAAGGTGGCCCGGGGACGTATTTAATGCAGTGGGAAGAATCGCCGGCACTTGCAGGGCAGGCCCGTAACCTGGCCGGTCTCACAACTCGGCCGCGTGCCGACAACCCATGATGGAATTAGAACCCTGAGAAGCGGGGTGAAGCCTGGATAATCAGCTCAGACCTCCATAGCGATGGGGAGCACCATAGGCCTTCGCCTCATCTTCTGGTAGACGAACTCGGCGAGGGATTCACGGACCCTGTTCTTTATGGTTCCCCACTCGGTTATCCCCTCGGCTGCGCACCGGGCGATCTCATCCCGAACCTCGTTCTCGGCCTCTTTCAGAAGGCCTTCGGACTCTTTAACATACACAAAGCCCCGGGAGACTATGTCGGGCCCGGCGATCACCTCGGCTGTCTGCTTGTCCACGGTTACGACCACTATGAGGATGCCATCCTGGGCGAGGACCTTGCGGTCGCGCAGAACCACGTTGCCCACGTCTCCTACGCCGAGTCCGTCCACAAGCACCTGCCCGGCATCAACTTTGGAGCCAAGGCGAGCTCCGTCTCCGTTGAACTCCAGCACGTCCCCGATATCCAGAACGAAAACATTCTCGGGGGGTATGCCCACCTGCTCGGCGACTCGCGCGTGCTTCACGAGGTGGCGGTACTCACCGTGGATGGGCACGAAATACCGCGGGCGCGTCAGGTTGATCATGAGCTTCAGCTCTTCCTGGCTCGCATGGCCCGAGACGTGCACACCTGAGAACTTCTCGTAAATGACATCTGCGCCCTGCCTGAAGAGGTGGTTTATAGTCCTCCCGATGAGCCTCTCGTTTCCGGGTATGGGGGATGCGGATATGATGACAGTATCACCGGGCCGGATCCCAATCCTCCTGTGCGTCGCCATCGCCATGCGCGTGAGGGCTGACATCGGCTCGCCTTGAGTGCCCGTGGTGATGATAGTTAGCCTGTGGGCGGGGATCCTGTCCACCTCATCCAGGGGAATGAGCATGCCAGGGGGTATGGTAAGGTATCCAAGGTCGGCGGAGATCTGAACTGTGTTCTCGAGGCTGCGCCCGACGACCGCGACTTTTCGTCCGAATTTCCATGAGGCATCGACTATCTGCTGGACCCGGTGGATGTTCGACGCGAACGTCGCCACGAGGATCCTGCCCTCCGCCCTGCTGAACGCATCCTCAAAGGCGTGGCCGACGTCGCGTTCCGACATGGTGTAGCCCGGGCGTTCGGCGTTCGTGGAATCAGAAAGGAGCACCAGCACGCCGCGGGAGCCCAGTTCCGCAAACTTGCGGAAGTCGGGCGCCTCTTGCCCGATAGGCGTCTGATCGAACTTGAAGTCGGCTGTGTGAACCAGGAGGCCCGCCGGGGTCGTGATCGCAAGCGCCACCACGTCGGCTATACTGTGGCTGACGCGCACGAACTCCAGGGTGAACGGGCCGATCGTGACCGTATCCCCGGCTTTGATACACTGCGGCGGCGCAGCCGGAGACACGTCGTGTTCCGAAAGCCTGGCTTGCAGCAGCCCCAGGGTCAGCTTCGTTCCGTATATCGGCGGGTTAATCTGCTTAAGGACGTACGGTAAAGCACCTATGTGGTCTTCGTGCCCGTGGGTCAATACGAGCGCCCGTATCCGGTCCTGGTTTTCCACAAGATACGTGATATCCGGAATGACTAGGTCAATGCCGAGCATCTCCTCGTCTGGAAAGGCAACCCCCGCATCAACCACGAGTATCTCCCGGTTGTACTCGATCACCGTCATGTTCTTGCCGATCTCGCCAACTCCGCCCAGGGGCACGATTCTAAGCTTGTCGTTCTTGGTCACGTACTAGATATCACCATCTTCAGGCGTCCGAACCCCCTGCGTGTGCAGGGGGATCTTTGCTACAGTAGTTTTCCGCACGCAATTGTAACATAAGCAGCTAGTCATCTCAAGGCCACCTGAGCGCCCAGTCGGTACCCAAGAACACTCAGCACTTCGGGGCTGCTGGTGACTGTCTTGGACAGTACTCTCAGGTATCCCGAAAGTCTCAAGCAAGAAGACCCAGGTTCGCAAGGGCCTGCCGCACGACCTGCGCCTCTTTCTCGCTTGCCTCCACCAGGGGCGGCCGCAACCCGCCTGCGTCAAACCCCGTGAGCCTCAGTGCAAGCTTGACCGGGATGGGGTTGGTTGTCACGAATAAGGCCTTGAAGAGCGGGAATAACTCGGCGTTGATCGCCGCAGCCTTGCCCACTTCTCCCGCGAAGTAAGCGTCAACCATTTCCCTCAGGCGCCTGCCCGCGACGTGCGACGCCACACTTATGATGCCCGCACCCCCCACTGACAGGATGGGGAGGGTCAGGCTGTCATCGCCGCTGTAGATCTTGAAGGACGGCGGCGTTCGCCTTCGGATGTCGGTGACCTGGTCAAGGCTGCCGCTTGACTCCTTCACCGCTACGATGTTTGCTACAGACGATAGCTTCTCCAGGGTCTCCGGCGTCATGTTCACCCCGGTCCTGCCCGGGATGTTGTAGAGGATGACGGGCAACCCCGTAGCACCCGCAACAGCGCGGAAATGAGCGATGAGCCCGTCCTGGGGCGGCTTGTTGTAGTAGGGAACCACAGCCATAACCCCGTGCACCCCGACCTTCTCGGCCGCACGCGTAAGCTCGATGCTGGCTTGCGTGGCGTTGGTCCCGGTTCCTGCGATGACCACGGCATCCTTGCCTATAGCATCCATGACCACTCGGAAGAGGTCGATCTTCTCCTCTTTGGTGAGTGTCGGGGACTCACCGGTAGTCCCGGCTACCACCACGCCATCCGAGCCGGAATCCACCAACCTCCTTGCAAGCTCCGCGGCCTTGTCGTAATCAACCTCGAGTTCCGGCGTAAACGGCGTCACCATTGCAGTAAGCACGCTTCCGAGATCTCTCATATGTGATGACCTCCCTCAGATGTTTTCTTCAGGCTCCAAGGCCGAACTTCGCGTGCAACTCCCTCATGGCCTTCTGCATGTCTTCCTTCTTGACAAGGCACGATATACTCGCATGAGAGTCGGAGGTCTGGTATATCCGCACGTTCGCATCGGCCAGCGCTTCGACGACCCGCGCCATAACCCCAGGAACGCCCCTCATACCCGCTCCGACCACAGAGACTTTGGCGCATCCGCCCATCGCTCTTATAGTTACCCCTTCCAGCCCCAGACCGGTCAAGGTCTCGACCGCTTTATCCAGCACGTCTTCATTTACCGTAAAGCAGACGAGTTCGGGAAACACGTTTATGAGATCAACGCTTATTCCCCGATCCGCAAGCGCTCGGAATATGCGAAGCACGACCCCTGATTCGTTTACGTCGCTCGATGCGTCTATCCGTATCTGGGCGATATTCACAAGGTGCGCAACGCCGGTGGCAACCTTATCCGACCGTATGGTCGTGCCATCGCTGGACCTCCCCACATCTGTAACGAGAGTGCCTGGCGCGTCTGAGAACGTGTTCCTGATTTTTATCGGGACGCCACCTTCCATAGCTATCTCCACCGCCCTCGGATGCACCACCTTCGCTCCGAGGTGGGCCATTTCAGCAATTTCCCTGTACGTAATGACCCGAAGCGACCTTGCATCAGGGACCACCCTGGGATCTGCAGTCATTACCCCCTCCACATCGGTATATATTTCGACCATCTCGGCCCCGAGGGCAACGCCCAGAGCGGCAGCAGTCGTGTCGCTTCCTCCCCGGCCGAGAGTAGTGATATCTCCGGAACGGGTGACCCCCTGGAAGCCCGCCACCACCACAACCTTGCCCTCTCTGAGGTGCTTCAGGATCCGTTCGGGCCGGACCTCGAGAATACTTGTGTTGCCGAAATTGTCATCGGTTATGATGCCCGCCTGCGCGCCCGTCAGCCCCACAACCTGGCACCCTGCGGCGCGAAGCGTTTGGGCCATCACAATTGTCGAAATGATTTCCCCGCATGACAAAAGCAGATCCTGCTCTCTCCAGTCCACCTCGCGATGTATGTTTCTGATGAGTTCGATCAGGGTATCGGTAGCGTACGGCTCCCCCATCCTGCCCATTGCTGATACGACCACCACGGGCGAGTATCCGCGGGATTTCGCCTCGAGCACCTTGCTCGCTACTTTCGCCCTCTGTGCAGGGGTCGCCACAGAGGTGCCGCCGAACTTCTGCACAAGGATCCTCACGGCTTTCACCTCACTCTAGACCCGACTTTCGCCGGCGCGCCTGAGACTCTAGACGGCTTCCAGGACGCGTTTTAGAGTAGACCTTGTCTTGCGGCTTCCTCAGCTATCTGCACAGCGTTCAAGGCTGCTCCCTTGCGGAGTTGGTCCCCTACAACCCACAGGTTGAGGCCGGAGGCCAGGGAGTTGTCTTCTCGTATCCGGCCGACTTGGACTTCATCGAGGCCCGACGCAAAGAGCGGCATCGGGTAGATCATCTCGTCAGGGTCATCCACGACCTTAACACCGGGGGCGGATGCCAGGATTTTCCGAGCTTCGTCCCGGGTAAGCTTCTTTACGGTCTCGACGTTGAGAGACTCAGAGTGGCACCGCTCCACGGGAACACGCACCGTGGTAGCGGTCACGGCGAAACCTGACCCCATTATTTTTCGCGTCTCGCGTACCATTTTCCACTCTTCCTTGGTGTAGCCCATGTCTTCGAACACATCCACCTGCGGAATGAGATTGAATGCGATCTGGTAGTGCTTGGGGGCGGAGGCAAAAGGAAGAGCATGAGCGCAAGTGGGTTTTCCCGCAAGGTATTCGCGGGATTCCTCGAGTAACGCGCTCATGGCCTTCGCCCCGGCGCCCGACACCGCCTGGTAGGTGGACACTACGACCCTCTTTATGGTTGCCGCGTCGTGGATGGGCTTCAGAACCACTACCATGATTATGGTTGAGCAGTTAGGATTGGCTATGATGCCCGAGTGCCTGGCGACGTCGTCGGGGTTAACCTCAGGCACCACGAGTGGCACGGATGGGTCCATGCGGAACGCGCTGCTGTTGTCTATAACAAGGACCCCCTGGCGTGCTGCAAGAGGCCCATACTCTCTCGAGACCGCTGCGCCCGCCGAGAAGAAAGCGATATCATGCCCGGAGAGGCTCTTCTCCGTGAGTGTGGTTACAGGAATGGTTTCGCCGGCGAAACGCATGGTTCTTCCTTCCGACCTCGCGGAAGCGAAAAGCGACAGATCCCCGACGGGGAATCTCCTGTCCATCAGGACCTGCAAGAACTCCTGGCCGACTGCCCCGGTGGCACCGACTACTGCTACTTTCAGGCTACGCACTGGTCTCCCCTCTCTACGCTGTACGCGAAAGTTATCTTAAGTTAGCATATCCCGCCTACCGCCTTCTGTCAACAAGCAGCGGCTGAATCTGCCTGGCTTCAAAAGCCTCGACGATCGTGTCCACCATGAGCCGCATGTCGCTCACGAGGGAAGCCGGTTTGGTCTCGGGTGCATCCTGGCCGAACGGGATCATGTAGATATGCTTGGTATTTAACAGGATCCCTAGATTCTTTGCATTCGCCCCGAGGGCATCGTTCGTGGAGATTCCGAGGATCACAGGCCTTTGATTGCGCAGGGTAGATTTCGCGGCCATCAGCACGGGGCCGTCGGTGACGCCGCATGCGAGCTTGGCAAGGGTATTCCCGGTGCACGGCGCGATGACAAGAGCATCTAGAACCTTCCCCGGGCCGAGGGGTTCTACCTCCTGGACGGTGCAGATGGGTTCCCTGCCGGTCATTTGCTCGAGCCTGCGAGCGATGTCAGCGGCCCTTCCGAACCTTGTGTTCTGAGTGGCAACCTTCTCAGACAGGATGGGGTACACAGATGCCCCCTCAGCGACTACCTTCTCGATTTCCGGCAAGACCTCTGGAATGGTGCAAAAAGATCCGGTCAACGCAACCCCGACTTTCTTGCCAGCAAGCCGCATGGCTCACACCTCCACCGTGTTTTGCGCATTGGCCGGTCAGCGGGAACGACTGAGTTCTCTGCGAATCATCTGAGGCACCGTGTCGGCAAGGATCCTACCTGCCGTTCGCGGCGCAACCTTTCCTGGGAGCCCGAGGGCATGAACCGTGTTTATGCCGTAGCGCGCGGCGGCCTGGAAGTCCGTGCCTCCAGGCTGGGAGGCAAGGTCCACGATAAGGGAGCCCGGCCGCATCTTTTGGAGCACTTCTTCAGTGAGCACAATTGCAGGTACAGTGTTGAAGACCACGTCAGCGTCGGAAGCAGCCTCTGGCAGGGACGAGAGATGAATCACGGATGCCGACATCTCCTCAGCTCTCGCAAGTTGCGCAAGGTTCCTGGCGCACACGGTGGTACGCGCGCCAAGGGCTATCAGGACACGCGCAAGTGTAATGCCGACACGCCCAAAGCCGACAACGGCCGCACGGCACCCGTGGATGGTTATGGGCATCTCTTCCATGGCTATCTGGACGGCGCCTTCGGCTGTCGGTATGGAGTTCCTTATGGCCACCTCGTCGTCCTCTGCGACTTCAACCAGGGTAACGCCGTGCTTTGAGGCAAATTCCTTGAGCCGAGGCCTGGCGGTTCCGACAAAAAGCGGGGCTTTAGGAGGGATAACCTCGAGCACCTCCTCGGTTATGGCCAAAGTCACACCCGGGTCGAGGGTCTTCACCTTGCCGCCGACGTCGAGACCACCCATGCCAACCACCACGACACCCGCCCCGCGAAGGGCATCAAACGCAGAAACCTCCCTGTACACGCCCTCGAGTTCCGGAAGGGGCGGGTACCCGACCGCTTTCACACAGGCTCCTTCGGCCACGAACTCCTTTATGAGCTCGATTTCGCGCCAGTCCCCGCCGAGCACCGCGATAACCAGCCCCTGCAGGCCCCCTTTCATCCCAGTCCCTCCTCTGACCTTCAACTGCTACGTGTAATATATGAGCCTGCTACAGGGCCGGTGCCTGTTCCGTTTTTCCTTCAAATACCCAGCAGGTGTTCGAGGCCGAAGACCGCTTTATCCAGGTCCATGACTCTCCTCACTGCCAGGGTGACACCGGGCATGAACGACTCCCTGGAAAGAGAATCGTGGCGTATCGTGAGCACCTGGCCAGGGCCGCCAAACAAGACCTCCTGGTGGGCGACGAGACCAGGAAGCCTCACGCTATGTATCCTGATGCCGCCGACGCTCTGGCCCCGTGCCAGAGGCTCTTCACTGCCAGCCGCAGCCTCAGCAGCGGCCGCTCCGTGCTCGTGCCGCGACATACCCAGGGCCGTCTTGATAGCTGTCCCGGAGGGCGCATCAGCCTTCTTCTCGTGGTGGAGCTCGATTATCTCGGCCGAACTGAAGTAGCGCGACGCGACCTCCGCAAACTTCATCATCAAGACCGCCCCGATCGCGAAGTTGGGTGCAACTACAGCCCCTATCCTCTCCTCGCGGCAAACGCGGTCGATCTCTTCGAGGTCCTTCGCACCGAGGCCGGTGGTTCCCACCACGCACCTCACCCGGTTCCCAAGCGCTGTCCTCACATTCCCCATGACAGCGCCGGGATGCGTGAAATCAACAAGTACATCCGGGCGCGCTTGGGAGATCAACGCAGCTAGATCTGTGGTCACCTCCAGCACCCGATCACCACGGTCAGGATCAACCAAGACCTTCTGTTCTCGGATGTCCACCCCGCCAACCAGTTCCACGTCAGGCTCCCTCGAAAGCGCAGCTAGGACCTGTCTACCCATCCGCCCGGCTGCTCCTGTTACGATTGTTCTTATCATCATCTACGTCTCCCTTCCCTTCACCCGCCAGTAGCGGGCCCTTACAGGCCTTTTCTACTGGTCTCCTTGTCCAAATTGCGATTATACTTCCAGTTTACGGCCGAGCCCTATAGAAAGCAAGAGCCGCCTCGCGCTCCGCTACAGATGGCAGAGCTCGCGGCGGCAAGCCAAGCAAAGCCTGGGTGGTCAGGAGATCAGTGGACCTCGATGTCTCGGGCCGCGTACTTGGCGAGGACATCCTTGGCCTTGCTGACAGAGTTGTCGTCAGCTTTCACTGCTACCAGGATCTTCCCCTCCTTGACCTTCCCCTCGTAGTACCTGCTTCGCTCCTCGGGGATGCCGAGGTCCACAAGCCCTCCGACGATCCCCCCTGTCACGGCTCCTGTGAGACCAGCAGCTATGGGCCCTGCCGCGACTATAGGCCCGATTCCTGGAATCGCGAGAGCCCCCAAACCAGCCAGGAGGCCGGTGGCAGCACCGATGGCACCGCCGGTGAGAGTGCCGCCTGTAAGGTCATCTCCGCGAGCCATGGTGAGGCCTCCCTCACCGCGTTCGCCGCCTCTCACGCGCTCCTCCCTGGCGACCACGGATACCTTGTCCTCCGAGAATCCCTTCTTCTTGAGCTCGTCAACCGCCCTTTCGGCCTGGTCACGCGAGTCAAATGTGCCGATTACGCTCGCCATTCGCAAAGCCTCCTTGAGAAGGATTGGATGTCGGCTTTAGTTTGGCACAATGGCAAGCCTAGTATTCACCGGTCTTGGGACACGCGGGGGTCAGTCTTTGCCGCGATGCCGTGACATCCCGGCTCCCACGTTCTTCCTCGAGTTTCTCCTTTACGCGAAGAAACTGCGCAACCAGCTTGTCAAGGCTCTCGCTGATCTCGCAGGTGCGCGCGCCGTCGAGCCTCCCGTTATCCCGTGCTATCTCCGAGTGTAGCTCCTCTCTGAGTTCCTCGATGGCAGCTCGGAGCGACTCCAGCCTCTCGTCTATCCCCTGGACCATATGGTTTCCTCCCGCCGAACGCCGACTTCGTCCTGCGCGGCCCCACCGCCGCGATCACCGGCGCTACCTTTCCCAGCAAGTCAGCAGCAACTCGTCTCACGTCACCCAGTGTTACATCGTCTATCATCTTGAAAACCTCATCCGGCGTGTAGAGCGGCTCGTGGAAAAGCTCGAGCCGCCCGAGCCTGCTCATCCGGCTATTGGTTGTCTCCAGGTTCAACACCAACCCGCTCTTGAGCTGCTCCTTGCCTCTATCGAGCTCCTCCTGACGTATACCGTTAGACGCCACTTCCGCGAGCTCGTCAAGGATGAGGCCCTGGACAACCTTTACGTTATCAGGGCTTGTGGCTGCGTATACGACAAAAGCTCCTACGTCCTCGTATGACGCCGCGTAGGTGTACGTTGAGTATACCAGGCCGAAGTCTTCCCTGAGCTTCTGGAAAAGCCTGGAGCTCATGCCCCCGCCGATCACGGCGTCGAGCACGTAGAGCGCAAACCTCGACGGATGGTTCCTGCTGTACCCTTCGACACCGACGCAGATGTGGGCCTGCTCTGTGTTCTTGGGCCGAAAGACATGAGCTGCAGGCCTCCATCTAGGGGTGTTTAGAGGATCTGTAGCTGCAGAAGGCAGAGCCAGGCGGCTTTCCACCTCTTCGACGATCCTTGCGTGCTTCAGGCTTCCTGCAGCGGCTACAACAAGGTTACCAGCGGTATAATGGCTGGACATGTACGCAACTATGGCATCCCTCGTGAGGCGCTTGAGGGTCTTCTGCGTCCCAAGGATTGGCAAGCCCAGCGAGCTCGGCCCCCAGGCGGCGCGGGCAAGCTCGTCGTGGACTACCTCTTCCGGGGAATCCTCGTACATCCCGATTTCCTCAGCTATGACGCTTCTTTCTTTCTCGACGTCTTCCGCAGCGAGGAGCGGCCGGGAAACCAGGTCACAGAGGATGTCTATGGCAATGCTGACATGCTCATCCAGGACCTTCGCGTAAAAGCAGGTATGGTCCCTGCCGGTGAACGCGTTCAACTGGCCCCCTACATCATCCATCTCTTCAGCGATTTGCCTTGCGGTGCGCCGCTCTGTGCCCTTAAAGACGAGATGCTCGATGAAATGTGACACGCCGTTCTCTTCTGGCAGTTCCCGCCGCGATCCGGAGTTAAACCACAAACCCACCGAACACGACCTTACATGCGGGATCTCCTCAGTAACTACCCTCACACCACCAGGAAGCACAGTTCGCTCGTAGCAGGTCACACAGTCACCCCTTGACAGATCTCTCCACTGCTCGACGGATGCCGACAACCTTTGGTATGGATTCGCTTACCTTAGTGCGATTCCTCTTTCCGAGTCGAGGCTCCTGTCACAATGTTTTGGACGCGCTCGTACTTTTTTGTCCTGTGCCAGCTTATGCAGAAACCACCGGTACTAGAGAAACTTACATAAAGGATCCCGGACTCCTTAGTAGAACTGGAGATTACCAGATTGTGTGCGTCCGCGGGCGGATGGACGCTCCCGGCAAGGAGGAAAGCCCTGATTTGGACCCAAAGATCGCGGCAACCGTCCTGACCCTCCTGCTTCTAGTTTTCTCAGCACAGAACCAGAAACCCTCCGATGCTGTCGTCCAGCCGCCCGCGGACGCACACAATGTGGCTTCCGTGTCATCGGCCCGGCACGAGGGCGCTACGCATACAGCCGCTAACGCGGGCACGGTAGCTGCCGTCAAGGGTCGGCCTTCGCCGATGCTCGAGCCCGGCACGCCGGCGACGGTGGAAGAACGCGCCCGGCTCAGGAAAGGCCCCGGTACTACCTATGCAACCATATCAAAGATCGATGTTGGCGCCCGCCTTACGGTGTTGGCGCGCCTCAACGATTGGTACCAAGTTCGCCTTTCCGACGGGCAAGTGGGATGGGTTGCCGGCTTCTTGATCCGCGCGCCCGGCGAGCCCCCTTCGCATTCGGGTGTTTCGCAACGACAAACCGGCGGGATCCGCCAGGTCCTGGGATACTACACAGAGGATTACCCGGGGGACCCCACATCATACGGCTCTCTCCTGCGCCAGGCCAATTTCCTCGACTATGTCGCCACGTTTCTGTATGCCGTGGACGCAAACGGGCGGATATCTGGGACACCAAGCAAGAGGGCCATGGACGTGGCGAAGTCGGGCCAGGTTCGCACTCTCGCGCTCGTTCATAACCTGACCCCTTCCGGCTTTGACGGGAAGCGTGCCCACGTGCTTCTGCAGAACGCCAACTCCAGGGCAAAGGCCATATCCGACATCCTCGACATCCTGCAGCGTGGCGAGTACTACGGGGTTAACGTGGACCTCGAGAACGTGTACCCCTCCGACCGCGAGAACCTCACCGCGTTCATGACGGAGCTTGCTGCGAGGCTAAGGCCGCGAGGTTACCTGGTCACCATCTCCGTTCCCGCCAAAACGGCAGATCATGCCACGAGCACGTGGGTCGGGGCGTTCGACTACTACGCGCTGGGCCGGATATGTGATTTCGTGATGCTTATGACCTATGACGAACATGCGTGGACCAGCGGTCCGGGTCCCATTGCCTCTCACGGCTGGGTGGAGAAGGTGGTAAGATATGCGATAACGCAGATACCGAGGAACAAGATCCTTCTGGGCATACCGGCCTACGGCTATGATTGGAACCTGGCAACCGGACGTGTCACTGCGCTCTCCTACACACAGGCTATGAACCGCGCAAAGAAGCTGGGAATCGATCCCCTGTGGGACTCCACCAGCAAATCCCCATACTTCAAGTATGTGGAAAACGGCGCACGACACGAGGTCTGGTTCGAATCATCCCATAGTGTGAGGCCCAAGCTCGACCTGGTCAACAAATACGACCTCGGCGGGATAGCCATATGGAAGTTGGGATACGAAGACGGGGCGTTCTGGGAGGTCATCCGCGAGAAGCTGCGCAACAGTTGAGCCGATGCGCAACAGTATTCCACCATTTGGTAGGGTTTACCGGTGCTTGCATTCCAGGGACGGCGCTCCCCCGGGTCTTCCTGTGCTTGCCGTGAGGCAGGGAGAGGCAGGATCGAGTCCTTCCTATAGTACCTGTAGTACCTGAGTACCTGCCCTGGAGCACGAGGTCCGTCGGAAGGGGCCTTCCCCCCCGAGTGGAGTGGCAGGGCGCGCCTCGGTGACATTAGGATGCAAGTACCGGCAACCCCCCAGCAGAATCAGTGCATTCCTAGGAGTTCCGACACTGTGCACAGTTGATAGCCGCTCCTCCTTACCGTTTCCACGATAGACGGGAGCGCTTTATTTGCAACTTCAGTGGGATGCATAAGAACAATCGCGCCAGGCACCATTTTCCGGGTTACCCTGTCAACGATCTTATGAGGTTCCTTCGTCTTCCAGTCTATTGTATCGATGGTCCACATAACGGTCGTGTATCCGAGAGATGCAGCAGCAGAAGTAACGCTCTGATTACACTC
>JBFMGS010000004.1:0-13193 GCA_040752635.1 Bacillota bacterium | reverse complement strand
TTTTCCGGGTTACCCTGTCAACGATCTTATGAGGTTCCTTCGTCTTCCAGTCTATTGTATCGATGGTCCACATAACGGTCGTGTATCCGAGAGATGCAGCAGCAGAAGTAACGCTCTGATTACACTCGCCATAGGGCGGCGCGAACAGTTTGCCGGGCGTGGCGCCAAGCCCCGCAAGCAGCTTCTCGTTCCGGAGGATCAGGTCCTTTATGTCACTATCGCTCATCCGCTCGACGTGAAGGTGCCTGTATCCGTGATTGCCGATGTCGTGCCCTTCTGTAGCAAGGGCCTTCACAAGGTCGGGGAACTTCTCCGCCCACTCTCCGTCTATGAAGAACGTCGCCTTCACGTTATTCGCACGAAGGATGTCGAGCATAGCAGGAAGGTGCTCCTCGCCCCAGGCAACATTTACAGCAAGAGCCATTACTTTCTTGTCAGTGTCGACCCGGTAGACCGGGCTGAAAAGCCGGCGAGTTACTGTCGGAAGTACAGCGACCCTGGCGAGTTCCACGCCGTCTCCCGGCTTTGCCCGCATGACACGGGCCACGGTGAGGTCTACATCAACATCCACTCCGGGCTGCTCACTGATGATCTCGCCTGTCTCCTTGAAGTACATGGCATCTTTTGGAGCCACGCGTTCCCTCTCCGCCATGGCCTCGACCGCCCGCCTCACCTCAGAAGCGAGTAGCCCCGACACGTTGCGGCCTTCCAGTGTAACCCCGGGTCGGGCACCGTAGATTACACGCCTGACTTCGTCGAGAGAGGAAACGAACACCGCGGTGAACACCAGGATGAGCAAAGCAAAGGCTGCAAGCAAAACACCTTCCCTGGTAATGACGACCGCGGTCACGCGCGCTTCACGCCTGGGGATGAGCGGATCCTTATGTGTCATTTGGGGACCTCCTCTCCTGCGACTCCCTGCCTTGTGGCGGCTTTATCGGACGCTGTTCTCCGGTGTGGGGGTGTATGTAGTAACTCCCCTCTATGAGGAGGCTCGATACAGGAACGATAGCGTAGCCTTGCTTCTTCAGTTCAGAGATAATGCCGGGCAGTGATTCTACGGTGTGAGCGCCGCCAACGTGAAACCGGATTATCGACCCCTTGTGGATTTTCGCGAGGACCCTCGCCTTGATGTCGGCGGCGGGCGCCCCTCTCCAGTCAAGCGAGTCTATGCTCCACACGACCGTTTGGTAGCCGAGTTCCCTGGCGGCCTCAATGACCTTGTTGCTGTATTCGCCGTACGGCGGGCGGAACACCCTCGGGGTCTCGCCACAGGTCTCTACGATAACCTTATGCGCCTTTTCAAGCTCGCGCCTTATCTCGCCTGCCGACAGCGCGTTCACATGGGGTGCCGAGTATGCGTAGTTTCCTAGCTCGTGACCGTCTTGGGCAACGGCACGGGCGGCTTGCGGGTGCTGGGCAACCCACTTTCCCGAAAGGAAAAAGCTCGCTTTGACACCGTGATCCTTCAGCACGCGAAGGACTTCATGGGTCTCGTCCCTGCCGGGCCCGTCCTCAAACGTGAAGGCAACCTTATTCTGGCTGGTCGCCACAAAGTAGACAGGCACGAGCCTCCCAGAGACAGTGCTGATGACCGCCCTCGCTGCGCGGAATAGAGCTAGCTCAGCCGCGTTTATGACTACCACAAGCAGAATCGCGGCGAGCACGAGCCGGAACCAGTTCCGCCCGATTACAACGAGCATGAGCCGTCCTCCCTCGGGCTGTCTTTCCGGTTATATGTATGCTGCCACGCCAAGCGAAATTCGGGGTTTTTGGTCCAACGAGCGGGGCCCGGGGCGGGGACGGGAATCCCGTCCCCGCAATACGGGGTTCGAATTGGCAGTGATGGTACGGTAAGCCTCGGCTACCTTGCGAAGTAGTGGTTGCCGATGACTGTAGTGACGGGACGAGAGAAGATCCAGTAGGATGTGACGCGCGCGGGATTATAGAAGTAGAGAGCACCGTAGGTGGGATCCCATCCGGACAGGGCATCCTGCGCTGCCAAGTAGGATTCACGGTCCGGCGGCATGTTGATTTGGCCGTCATATACCGACGTAAATGCCCAGCCTTGGTACACGACGCCGGCGATGGTGTTGGGGAACAGGGGGCTTTTGACCCTGTTCATGACGACCGCACCAACGGCGACCTTGCCCAGGTACGGCTCGCCTCTCGCCTCGCCTGCTATTACGTGCGCAAGCAACTCGTAGTCAGACGGTGCTGCGCTTGCGACATCGCCCGTCATTGCAGGGAGATGCGCCAACGAGATCACAAGCATGGCCAGGAGACTCAAAGCAACTACTCCGGTCTTGCGGTATCTCATCGCGTTACCTCCTTGTTGAGAACATTTCCCTTGTTGAGAACATTTCCCACAGGATAACAGTAAGTCGCATTGCAAGGCCCGGTCCCCACGCAAATGCGAACTTATGAGCGCATTATAGCATAGCTCCATGGGAGGGACAACCGGAAGATGATGCTAAGGCGGATTTTGGATCAGTCAAGCCAGCGACGCACGGCATCTACCACTTCATCAGTGGTGCCTGCAAGAAGGGTAATGGGTGGGAGAGAGGAGAAGAACGCCCTACCGTACGGCTTTTCTACCAGCCGCTTGTCAAGTACCACCACAACGCCTTTATCCTCGCGCGACCTTATGAGCCTGCCGAACCCCTGGCGGAACCTGATGACCGCACATGGCAAGGCATAGGAATAGAATCCGTTGCCGCACTCAAGACCCGCTGCTTCTGTTTTCGCCTCGACCACCGGGTCGGTGGGCACCTGGAAAGGCAACCTCACCAGGATCACGCATGAAAGCGCTTCGCCCGGCACGTCAACCCCCTGCCAGAAGCTATCAGCTCCCAGCAGAACGCCCGGCTCGTCGCGAAACAGCGTAAGCATCCGATGGCGAGGCAGATCGCCCTGTTTAAACAGCCGGATTCCCGCCGCATCAAGGCCTGGGCGGATAGCCTGTTCGACCTGGCACATCATGGCGATGGAGGTGAACAACACGAAGGTGCGTCCCCTGGAGGCAAGCACGATGTCCATGATGGCTCTTGATGCCTTTCCCACAAACCCGGGGTCCTGCGGTTCGGGAAGGTCCAGGGGCACGGCGAGCAAGGCTTGCTGCCGGAAATCGAAGGGCGACCCGAAGACGAACTCAAGAGGCGGCTCTGTAAGCCCTGTAAAGCCGACCTCCCTCTTGAAAAAGTCGAACTCTCCCCGGACGGCAATGGTTGCAGATGTGAGCACTGCGGAGTCTACCGCTTCGAACAGGTGCTCGCGAAGGAGAGGCGCGACGTCAAGAGGGGTCGCAACGACCTGGATGTCTTCCGGGCTCGCCTGGGACCAGTAAACGTATGTCTTGTCAGGTTGGGCCATGACATAGGCCAGCGCGTGCCTCTCTGAAGACAGCCTGCTGACAATGCCCTGAAGCTCGGCGCAGGAGCTCATCATGGCCTCACCAAGACCCTCCTCGAACAACCCAAGCCGCTCCAGAATCCTGCCAAGCTCTGTTTCCAGTTCGGCCGCCCTCCCCTGCAGCCTTTCCGCAGTCGGAAGAATATCCTGCTGCCATACGGAAGCGGCTGTTATCTCCTCCCTCAACCTGATGGCACCTTCTCCCCGGTCGCTTCCTACCTCTCTCATGACCCTTTTGAGGGAGTCAAAGAATGCGCCAGATACCTCGCGAAGTCGTCTCGTGGCTTCCATGGCGGCATCCACGCGCCTTGCAATAACGGCAAGATCCCCCGCGTTTCTGCCAGCCATCTCCCGAAAGATCTCGGCCCGCAGTCTGGGGAGCAACCCTCCCTCGCTTCGTCGCTGAACATCTACCCGGACAAGGTCCTGGCAAGCTCTGCGAAACCGGGCAAGGCTCGCAGAGTGGCTGAGGTGTTCCGCCGCCACCCCCGGAACGTTGTGCGCCTCGTCGAAAACGACATATCGATAATCTGGCAGCACTCGGCTGCCGGGCGCTTCAGGCATCGCTCTCCGGAGCGCAAGGTCAGAAAAGAGGAGGTGGTGGTTGGTGACGAGTATTTCCGCGGCTTCCATCTCGGACCTGGCCTTTTGAAAGTAGCACGACGCCAGGTATGGGCACCGACTTCTCAAGCAAGACATGGAGTCGGAAGCGACCCTTTCCCAGATAGCCACAGGCACCTCGGTTTCAAAGTCCGATTTGCTGCCTGTTGCAGCCCCGGCCAGCTCGGAGAGAAGACCAGCGAAGGCTGCCCACGAGACGGCTTCTGCTGCCTCATCCATGTCATCATGCACAAACGCAAGCTTCCGCCGGCATACGTAGTTGGACCGTCCTTTGACGAGAGTGTATCCAAACTCGATATCGAGGGCCCGAGATAGCACAGGCAGGTCCCTGTGGATGAGCTGTTCCTGAAGGTTTATGGTGTTGGTCGATATGACTACTTTTTCCCCACTATGGCGCGCCCATAAAATGGCAGGAACCAGGTACGCAACAGACTTCCCCGTACCTGTGCCGCTTTCGATGAGGGCGCACCGGGAGGTTGAAAACGCCCGCCAGACTGTCAGGGCCATCTCGACCTGAGAGTCCCTGAACTCGTAACCCGGGAGGGCCTTCGAAAGCGCGCCGCCGGGTTCAAATATCGCCCGAACCTCCTCCTTGTCGGAGCGCTTCATTCACCAGTTCACCGCCTCGCCCGCGACACGCCTGAGGGCGGCGAGGTTCCTTACGTCATCTGCAATGTCACGGTGTGGAGTCTCAAGGATGAATGGAAGGTGCGCAAGCCTTTCGCAACCCAGAATGGCACGAAAGCCGTCTTCCCCTATGTACCCTTCGCCGATGTGTGCGTGCCGGTCAAGGTGCGACCCGAGGCTCCCTTCAGAGTCGTTAGCATGGACGACTGCGAGGCTTGACATTCCTGCTGCTCTATCCAAAGCGTCCAGGGTCGCCGCGATCCCTTCCTTTGTCTTGACGTCATAACCCGCAGCGAAGACGTGGCACGTATCAAGGCAAATGCCAAGCGGCACCCCGGAGGCCCGGTCCATTATCTCTTTCTGCTGCTCGAAAGTCTTGCCTATCTCGGTTCCCGCACCCGAAACCATCTCAAGAAGGAGCATCGGGCCGGAGCACGCCGAGCAAGCCGTCTTCTCCCACGCCTGAACGAGGGCGCGGGCTATCCTGGCTATTCCCGCCTCGTCCCCCGAGCCGAGGTGGCTGCCTGGATGGAACACGAGGTAGTCAGCGCCAAGAAGTCTTGCAAGCGTGATGTCGTGGGCGAGGGCGGCGACGGACGCCTCATAAGGTTCCTTCTTCGGGGATGCCAGGTTGAGAAGGTAGGGAGTGTGGATGACGAGCGGCCCGATCCCGGTGGCTGCCAGGCCCTCCCTGAAACGGCGCGCATCTTGCTCGTTTACCGAAGTGGCGCGGAGGCTCCTCGGGCTGCGGGAAAACATCTGAATGGTGTCGCAGCCGAGGTCGGTAGCGATTTCGAGAGCTCTCGTAAGGCCGCCTCCTCTGTGTACATGGACGCCGAATTTCATACCGCATCACTCCAAGTTATTACTGATGCTTCATGCAGCTCTTCAGAATATCAACGCCTAATCTTCATCGGCGCCCGCCGCAAGAGCGTACGAATACCCTGTCGTAAACTCTCCCGAAGGTAGGGGGCAGGATCACAAGACCTGTCTCGTTCCTCGCGGGAACCCGAGTGCAACACCGGCAACTCTCGACAAGGCAGGAAGCCCCGCGCATCATCCCAAAACGGGGTATTCGCTGTGGGGCTGGCGTTTCCTGCCGGGGCCGGGCGTCTTGCTACCAGCGCCCAAGGTTATCAAGGAAACGAAGTATAGGATTTCGTTCGATGGCTCTCGTGAGGGAATGGCTTTCCGCCCAGATGTGGGCGGTCAGGAGGAGGGCGAGCACTGCCGCCTTTACGGCAGGATGTGTGCCAAGGGCTACCCAGTAACCTATTGCTGCTCCAAGGGGATTGCTCCCAGCGTCTCCTATCATGCTGCGCTCCTCGAGCTCATCTTTCAGCCCGGCGAGGGTGGCCCCTGCCATGGCAATCGGCACGACTGCCGGATCGGGGCTCCCGGCTGCAAGGAGTGCGATGACCCCCGCAAGGAAGCCCTTGGCTGCCCGAGCAGGACGCAAATCCAGGAGGTTGATGAAGTTGGCAGACAGCGCGATTATGACAGAACCCACAGCAAGGTTTGCAGGAGAGGAGCCGCCTGCTGCATGATAGACCGACGCGGCGGCAGCCGCCAGTATCACGATGGCCTTAAGGGTGCCGGTGGTAAGCTTGCCCTCCACCACAAGCGCTCTGATGTGACCCGTGATTCCTTTGGATTTGCACGACCCGACAAGGTCGTCGACGACGCCGACTAAGGCGGCAGAAACCACGAGCAGGAGGCATGACACTGTGTGCGTGCGGTCCGCGAGGCCAAGGGCCAGGGTGCCTACGGAGGCCACAGTTGCAGAAGCAACCAGAGAGATCCCTGACGAAGTGGGAATAGACCGCCCCGTGTAGTTAGGACGAAGATGCCCGGCACGCCTTATCATCTCTCGAATGGGTCGGACCATAGCAGTTCCAAGCATAAAGGAGAAGATGAAGTTTGCAAGCAATGTCTTGCGCCTTACCTCCCTGCTCCAAGCTGATCAAGGGAGCCTTTTAGCTCGAGGCGGGCTGCACCGGCCTGCGAACGCCTTTATGACCCAGTAAAGCTGGCGTGCCCTGTGAAGGAACCCGGCCACATCCCGCCCTGTCTCCCTGTGTGCCATCATACAGTCTTTCTCGACGACCCGGTATCCGCACCTCACCGCATCGATCGTGAGGGCAACCTCCACTCCGAAGCCCGCGGCAAACGGGGCAAGCGCGAGAAACACCTCTCGCCGCGCTGCACGCTGCCCTGATAGCGGCGCCGTCATTCGCATTCCGCAGAGGCGCCTGATGCCAAATGCAGCGACGGACTTGACAATTCCGAACCCGCCCGCCTTCCCGGAGGACCGGGGGAACCGCGCAACAACCATGTCCGCCTCACCTGCAGCGACAGGCTCTATGAGCCTTCTGATCTCAGACGCTTTATCCCCGACATCAGCATCCAGGAAGACTACGATATCACCCTTGACCTGCTTTATGCCCTCGCCCAGCGCGGCGCCTTTGCCCGATCTGCGCTCAAGCCTGAGCACGCCAGCGCCGGCCTTCCGGGCCTCCCAGGCGGTGTCATCAGTTGAACCGTCGTCAACGACGAGCACCTCGCTAACGTCCCCCGTGCTCGCCTTCGCCGCAGCTATAGTTGAGGCGACCGCGGAACTCTCGTTGTACGCGGGTATGATCACAGAGACCACGCAGCCCATGCGATCGCGACTTGCCTCCGAATGTCTACTCGATGAAGACCGGTAGGACGGCTTACCTGGGGAACACGTTCGGCACGAGGCTTTCGGCGGTATCCTTGATCCCAAAGTGGCCCCAGCCTCCAGCCAGCGCATAAATCAGGGAAAGTCGCCCGAGAGGGGTGTCAGCGCAATCAACCGTTGCGATCCCCTCACGCTTATAGTCTTTGATATATGAGAACCTAACGTCTGCGGCCTCTATGCCGATGGTTGCAACGCCCATCTTGCGCAGGGCCCGGACAATCGGGATATCTACGTGCATCGCATCGGCCGCGGGGTCCTGGCTGCCCCCTGCGACTATGACAGCATCTGTACGTCCGGGGGCGTCGCGGTCAAGGGTGACATAGCCCAGCGTAGCCAGGGCCGACACGCAAGGGCTGACCTCACCGAAAGCTGCGCACAGTGCGAGCGCCTCGGCGGCCGCCCCTCTGACCGCCTGGGGTGAGGTCTCCGCAATCCCGCAAGCCAGGGCGACCTCTTTTGCCTCGTCGCTTGACACCGGTTCAAGCCTTTTGCAGACATGCATGACTAAAGTTACGGTGCCGCCGGCGTTTTCAATGGCCCGACACACCCGGTCAATGTTCTCGCGAGACATCCCGTCGCCAGAGGCTATGGCCGCTACACGCTTTCCTAAGAGCTTGCCGCTGGCAAGCCTGGTGCAGGCTTCTTCCTCAAACCTGAACGAGGCTGCCAGCAACCTTTCCGCCATGGCGAGCCTCGCGTGAAGGTCGTCCCTACTCGCGCGCAACTCGGCAAAGTCGAGCTCGAGCCGGTCAATGATGCGCTCCTGCTGTTCTATAAGGACGCTGTCGCGGACCATGCCGCTGCCCACGAGAATGCCCACACCTAGCGCGAGGAACACCGCAACTATCGAAGCTATGTGGTACTTTATATCGATTATCACGGCATGCACCTCTTAAGCGCGCTCCACCTTACAAAAGACCGACGAGGAGCTTAAGCTTTATCATCGCTAGCCTGAGGAACTGCCTGACGGCGTCGGAGACAGCCGCCGCTATCGCAAGTGGAATGAAGGCTGCAAGCGTTATCTGCAAGAGGTACCCGATCTTCATTCTCCCCTTGTACAGCTTGCTCACACCCTTCGCGTCCACGAGGATCGAGCCCACCTTCAGGCGTACTAACAGCGTGCTGGCCATCCCTGCCCGCCCTTTGTCGAGGAACTCCTCCACGCTTGAGTGGCTGCCGACGGCCACGATGAGTTCGGCGCCTTTTTCATATGCGAGAAGCAAGGCGAGATCTTCGCTGGTACCCGGAGCGGAGCAGACGACGGCATCGAGGCCGAGGCCCCGTATCCTTTGAAGGCCCGGGGATCGGCCGTCGGGGTAGGCATGGACTACAAGCTCGCTGCCGCGTTGCAGCGCGCTGTCAGAAACGCTATCCATGTCCCCTACGATGATGTCAGGACAAAACCCCAGTTCTATGAGGGCATCAGCAGCGCCGTCCACGGCGATGAGAACAGGCCGCACTTCTTCGATGTACGACTCTATAGCACGCAGGTCGTCTTTGTATCCCCTCCCTCTCACCGCTACCAGTGCGTGCTTGCCCGAGATGCATGTGCGCAGGGGCGGCAGGCAAAGATCGCGAAGGATGGCGGATTTCTCACGCCTGGCGAGTTCAATCGTGTTCGACACGAATGCATCGAGCTCCCTGACGACAGCCTTCCGGGCTCTCCGTAGTTGCTGCTCAAGGGCGGCCTGGGTCTGGACCTCGCCTGCGCCAACAACCTTACCGCACCTCCGCACGAGGTTCCCGCAGAGTTCCACTACATCGCCGTCCTGGACCAGGTCCAACACTTGGCTGCCGACCCCGTCCAGCACATAAACCCCTGCGTTGCACAGGCGGAGCGGACCCGGGTTGGGGTACCTCCCGCTCATCGAGCTTCTTGCGTTTACGACAGCTCGCACTCCCGCGCTTGCGAGCGAGTCGCATGCCACCTGGTCGATGTCCTCGTGGTCAACAATTGCGATTTCGCCCGGGCGTATCCGCGCAAGAAGGTTCTTGGTCCTTCGGTCCACTCTTGCGATACCTTTAATCTTCATCCGGCCATCTTCCAAGACCCTGCGGCGGTGCTCGCCAACATCAGGAAACTCCCTTTCCGTGCCTCCCGTGCAATAGTATACTAAGCCCCGGAAGATATCATTCCGGGGCCGTCCTGCTCCACACAGGGTGTTGCTGTTTATGCAATTCCCTCGGCGCTCTCGGGTCAACTCGCCTTCATTTCGATGCGCAGCTTATCTGCGATGCGCGCAATGAATGCAGAGTTAGTAGGCTTCCCCTTTTCGCTGCTCACTGTGTGCCCGAATACGCTGTTGAGAAACTCGATGTTCCCTCGAGTCCAGGCGATCTCGATGGCGTGACGGATCGCCCGCTCCACCCGGGGCGGCGTGGTGCCGAACTTCTGGGCCACTCGCGGGTAAAGTTCTTTTGTAACGCCGTTCAGCAGCCCGATTTCGTTAATAACCATAAGGATGGCCTCGCGCAAGTACATGTAACCCCTTATGTTGGCAGGTATCCCCATTTCGTGAATAAGCCGCGTGACCTCGGTGTTCAGGTCCCGCGCGACAGAATCAGGGCTCGGTTTCACTTTTCTGGCCACCTGCCCTGCTCCTGCCACCTGGCGAATCCTGTGAACGAGGGTCTCCACGTCAAACGGCTTGAGAATGTAATAATCTGCCCCCATTTCGATGATCCTCTGCGTTATATGTTCCTGGCCGATCGCCGTAAGCATCAGGAATCTCGGACGGCGGGGAAGATCCTGCTTGCTGAGACGCTCGAGAACCCCAATGCCATCCAGGTGTGGCATGATGATATCAAGTACCACTACGTCAGGATTGGCACTGGATATCTTCTCAATCGCATCAAGGCCGTCGTACGATATGCCAGCAACTTCCATATCGGGTTGCGCCTCAATAAACTCCCTCAGGACCTCACAGAGTTCGTGGTTGTCGTCAACTATGAGAACTCTCGTTGGACCCTGGTCCATGACACCACCCCATTCTCGATTGCCTCGTCATACCATTAATGCCTTACTTACTGACTATTTAGCATTCTACGCCATCAGGCGAAGTCCTGCCCCCGTCGTGCAAAATCCGGAGGGATGACGCGGCGCGCGGCAGGTTCGCATCGCCAAGCTGCAAAGCTCCATCCGCCGCGCGGGGCCGAGGCTCCTCCCCCTGGAAGAAGCCGGCGTCCCGGGCCAGCCACTCGGCGAGCACGCCATACCCCCGCGTCTGGTCCGACACGAAGACGTGAGTCAGCACCCCGACGAGCTTGCCGTCTTTGACAATGGGGCTACCTGACATGCCCTGGACTATCCCACCGGTCACTGCGAGCAGCCTTTCGTCCACGATCTTTATTACAAGCCCCTTGATCTGCGGGGTGGGCTGGCGGGCCACGCGCTGGATTTCGATGCGAAACCTCTCGATCCGGTTATCCTCTATGACTGTGTAGATGTCAGCCGGGCCCGGGGTTACTTCGTCGGCCAGAGCGATCGGGATGGCCTCGGAGAAGTTGGGGTTGTGCGGAGTGGTTAGGAGGGTGCCGAAAATGCCGAACCGGGTGTTGCGCTCGATAGTGCCGATCACATCCGTCTCCCCGCCGAAGCTACCGACTTTTTCCCCCGGCTGCCCGTGGCTACCCTGATGTATGCCCAGGATATGCGCTTGCACGATTTTGCCGCGCCTTACGTCTACGTCCCTGTTAGTGGCAACATCGGTAATTACGTGACCGAGTGCGCAGTACACTCGCGACCGAGGCTCGTAAAAGGACAGAGTCCCGACGCCCGCCGCGTTCTCCCGGACCCATATGCCAACTTTGTACTTGATGTGCGCTGTGCCGAGCGAGATGCCCGGCGTTCTATCTTCCTCTACAGCAACCGGCCTGACTCTAATTGTAATGCTCTTTGAATCGCGCACCACCCCGATCTCGACGAGCTTTCCGCCCCTCCCAACCCGATCGATTATCCTCTCCACATCCGCCTTGTTCTCCACGCCTTTGCCATTGATGCTGACGATGACGTCCCCCACCTCGATCCCGGCGTCACGCGCAGGGTAACGGCGCCGTCCGTCTAGACCAACAACCGGGTAGTGTCCTACGACCACCACACCCCGGGAAGACAACAGAACGCCTATCGCCTGTCCACCGGGAATAACCTTCACCTCAGGTACGACGTCAACGAGCAGCCGCTTTACCGGGATAAGGTCTAGAAGGCGCACCTCAAGGCTGGTCTCCCCGCACCCGAGCGGAACGATCCGAACCCCGGCGCCATAGGCGCGCCTCCGGTCGTCCTGACCTTGAGAAGCGTCGTCCACGCGTACCAGGTCAGCGCCCGCCAAACGGAAGCTTACCTGTAACGGCCAGCGAATCCAGAGTTCCCTGGTGGTGCCCTCGAGAAGGGTCATTCTGCCAGGAATTCTCCCGATGGTAAGCGAATACGTGATGGCACAAGCAAGAGCTACTATCACGGCCCATGCGCACGCCGGTACTCTGCGTCCTTTGCGTGGTTTTCCCTTTGCTCTATCGCGGTTCAAGCGCGGCTACCCCCGGCAAGACAAGTCATGCAAGCGTCTGACGCAATCAAGGAGGCACCGTCTATGCGCCTCCTTGACCCTCATTGCCACCTGCAAGATTACCCTGCCCGGCACCGGGATTTTTATGCCGCTCAATCTTTGCATGTCATGTTTGCGGCTGTCAAACAAAGTATCTGCCACCATGCAGGTTGATGCATAAAACACAAAAGCATTCACCGCGCAAGAGCTGCGTAACTCGGAGAAAGCTTTTCGGCGCCTGCTTGAGGTGCCATTTTACATGGGCTTTAGCGGCTGGCGGAACGAACGAGCCGGGCTATGAAGAAACCGTCCATCTTGTGAATATGAGGGAGCGTCTCGACAAACGGCAAACCTGCCTGGGGGAACGCGCTGGAGAAAGAGGCAGGGAGATACGGCAACGCAGGGTCCGGCGAGAAATCTCCATGGCCTTTGAGGAAATCCTCTATGATGAGAGAGTTCTCCTCCGGCTCGATGCTGCACGTGCTATACACGACAGCACCGCCTGGTTTCACCCTCTCGGCACCAGAGGAGAGAAGACTGGCCTGCAACGCGACAAGCTCCTCAAGGTCCTTGGGCTGCCTGTGCCACCTGAGATCAGGACGCCGCCTGAGGACCCCCGTTCCGCTGCAGGGTGCGTCCACAAGCACCTTGTCGAACGAGAGGCAAGCTATGCCGGGAGGCAGCTTCGTGGCATCGGCGCATACAGCTTTGACTGAGCGTAGTCCGAGCCTACTTGCGTTTTGCTCAATTAACCTGGCCCGGTGCTCGTGGATATCAACCGCGACGACGGTGCCGCGGTCACCCATTCGCTCTGCAATGTGCGTCGCCTTACCTCCGGGACCTGCGGCAAGGTCGAGAACCGCATCTCCCGGCTTGGAATCGAGCACATATGCAACGAGCATAGAGCTTGTGTCCTGTACGAAGAAGGCCCCGTCTCGGTACAGAGGATGCAAGAACAGGTCAGCGCCATCCTGCACTTCTATCGCTTCCGGCACGTATCTTGATGGGCGCGCCGCGATGCCGGCGGCGGCGAGGGAATCTATAGCCTGTGCCTGCGTAACCTTAAGCACATTCAGGCGGATGGTGACGGGAGGACGCTCGTTGTTGGCATCGCACAGCCTCACGGCCTCTTCCAGCCCAAACCTTGCTATCCACCTCGACACCATCCATTCCGGGTGCGAGTACTTCACGGCCACGTGGGTCACGGGCTCTGTCGCAGCATCAGGGAAACGGACCTTACCGGGGTCCCGGACCATCGCCCGCAGCACTGC